>JALYZQ010000059.1 GCA_030948805.1 Actinomycetota bacterium
GACGGGCCCGGCAGGCCGCCCGGAGCCGCCAGCGGACGGAAGACGACGTAGGCCATGGCCAGCAGCGTGCCCAGCTCGACCAGGTGCACGCTGAGCGGCAGCCAGTCAAAGCGGTGGTGCAGGATCATCGCGTGGTGATGGAAGTGGATCGGCCCGCTGCGCCCCAGCAGCAGATCTCCGGTCTCGCGCACCACCGAGCTCCAGGAGGGATGGCCCTCGGAGGCCCAGGCGGCGACGGCCGTGACGCCGAGCGCGATTGAACCCAGCAGGGGCACGCGCCAGATGGCCGAGCGCACGGTCAGCTCATCGTGGTGCACGGCGAAGCCCGGCTCTGACCAGATCAACAGCCCGGCCGCGGCCCAGGTGAGCGCCGTCTCCTCGAACTCCAGGCCCTTGAGCAGGTCGAGCAGTCCCAGCACGAGCATCAGCCCGACGGCCGCCCGCCAGGCCCGGCGCCGGCGCCGACCCAGGTAGGGCGCGACCAGCAGCAGGGCCACTCCCATCGGCAGCGCGAAGGCGTGGAAGATGTGCACCGCTTCCACCGGTTCAAAGCTCAACAGCAAATGCCCGCGCCAGCGGATCCCGGGAGTCAAGGCCGAGGCCACGTTGATCAGGCCGACCAGGGCGGCCGCGACGGCCGCCAGCCGGGGAGTGAGCCGCGAGGTGTTTTGCTTGAGGACGGTCATGGGGGCCGGAGCGGGGCGCCGACGAAAGACGTGGACTGCGCGGCGTTGGGCGCCGCCAGAGGTTCCCTAATGCGCGGCCGACCTGACAGACAAGTACCGCTACACCGGGCCCTGGTTACGTCGTGGACCGGCGCATTCCTGCTGCTCGGCCGCTCAGGCGTTCTCGCGCAGGCGCTGCTTGACCAGCTCCTGCTTGGCCTCCAGCTCGCCGGCCAGCTCGGTGAGCTCGTGCAGCCGCCGGCGGACCAGACCCAGCTGGTTGTCGATATGCCCGAGCAACTGCTCGAGGATCCGTCGGCGTTGGGCGGGAGACTCGGTCTGGTGGTACTCCCGACGCAGGTGCGCCCGGGCACTCTCGGCCTCCAGCAGCTGTGAGAGCTGCTCCAGCGAGAGTCCGAGCAGCTCCTTGAGGCGGACGATCTCCCGCAGACGCTCGACGTCGGCCTCGGTGTAGACCCGGTGCTTGCCCTGGGCACGCTCAGCGGCTTCTGAGCCGAGCAAGCCGATCTCCTCGTAGTAGCGGATCGTGCGTGGGGTGACTGCGGTCAGCTCGGCCACCTCGCCGATGCGCAGCGTGCGCGGCGCCGTGGCGCTCATGAGCTCAGCGCCGGACGGGGATCCGAGGGCGCCGTTTTAGGGACACCGACCTCTTTCGGACGCGCGGCCGAGATGAAGGCTCCCAGCACCGACACCGCGGCCAGGCACCACAGGGCCGTGTGCATGTTGGCGATGAACGGGTTCAGCTGCGCGTTGGAGATGTGATGGGCCAGCCCCGAGAAGACCCTGAACAGCACCGCCTTGGGGACCGACGAGGTCACGATGGCCAGCACGAAGGCAATTGACATCACCGCCCCGGTGTTCTGGACCAGGACCCGGGCACCAGCGGCGATCCCACGCCGATGGGGGGCCACGGTGCCCATCATGGCCGCCGTGTTGGGGGAGTTGAACATGCCCGAGCCGATCCCGACGATGAGCATGAACAGCCCGGGCCAGGCATAGCTGGTGTTGCGGCCCAGGGTGGTCATCAGCGCCAGACCCACGGCGGTCACCAGCATGCCCAGCACGGCCAGCGTGCGTGAGCCCCGCGTGTCGGCCCACACGCCCGCCAGGGGCGAGGAGACCAGCATCCCGACGGCCAGCGGGGCGAGCTTGACGCCAGCCAGGATCGGCGAGTCGCCGTGCACGCCCTGGAAGTAGAACACGAACACGAACATGAGCGCAAAGCGCGCCAAGCCGTTGGTAAATGCGGCCCCCGCCGCGGTGGAGAAGAGGCGGTTGCAGAAGATGCCCAGGTCGAGCATTGGGGCCTTGTGACGACTCTCGATCAGCACGAAGGCCGGAAGGAACACCGCGGCGAGGATCAGCGCGCCGATGACCAGCGGTGAGCTCCAGCCGTCGATGCCGCCCTTGGAGATCCCGTAGACCAGGCCCGTGAGGCCGACCAGGAACGTGATCGTGCCCAGCAGGTCAAAGGAACGGTCCTCGGAGCGACCGGTCACCTCGTGCAGCACCAGCGCTCCCCACAGGCAGCCGGCCAGGCCGAAGGGCACGTTGAACCAGAACACCCAGGGCCAGCTGATAGCCACCAGGGCGCCGCCCAGGACGGGGCCGATGACCAGCCCGACGGCGGCGACCATGGTGTTGGTGCCCATGGCCAGGCCCAGCTGCTCCTTGGGAAAGGCGTCGGTGACGATCGCCGCGGCGTTGGCGAACAGGAACGCGCCCCCGATTCCCTGCAGGATCCGCCACAGAATCAGCTGCACGCCATCGGCCGCGAAGCCGGCGCCCAGCGAGGCCAGGGC
>JALYZQ010000073.1 GCA_030948805.1 Actinomycetota bacterium
GTGCTCGTCGAAGTCGACGCCCAGCTCCTGGGCACCCGCGCGGAGGTCGTCGCGACTGACGGCGGCGGCGAAGCTGGGAGCCTTCATCTTCTTCTTGACCGACTTGGGGGTCATGCCGACCAGGCCCTCGGGGCGGACATAGGCGCAGGCGAGGATGAAGCCCGACAGCTCGTCGACTGCGAATAGCGCCCGCTCCATCGGCGTCTCGCGAGGCACCCCCATGAAATCGGCGTGCGAGGCCACGGCCCGGACGAGTTCGGGCGGGTAACCCCGGGCCTCCAGCTCACGAATGGCGTAACGGGGGTGGCCGTCCTCGAGGTTGGGGTAGCGCTCGTAATCGAGGTCGTGGAGCAGTCCGGTAAGCCCCCAGAGCTCGGGGTCTCCGCCGAAGCGGGGCGCATAGGCGCGCATCCCGGCCTCCACGGCCAGCATATGACGGCGCAGGCTGTCGGACTCGGTCCACTGGCGAAGAAGGTCCCAGGCCGCGGCACGCGAATCCTCATCCAGCATGGCCGTTACCCTAGCCAAAGGCTCGGGATCCGCTGGCCCGCCCGGGCCGACGTCAGCAGCTACGCTAACTGGCTCGCTCCCGCAAGCCGCGGGCACGCGCACAGCGGACCCTGTCCCCACCGGATCAACTGAAAGCGGGTCGAGACCCCTGGAGAAGTTCGTCATTGAAGGCGGCGTGCCCCTATCGGGCACGATCACCCCGTCGGGCAACAAGAACGGGGCGCTGCCCATCCTGGCCGCTTGCCTGCTCACCGAAGACGAGGTGATCCTGCGCAACGTACCCCGGATTAGCGACGTCGAGGCCATGGTCGGCCTCCTGCGCTCGCTCGGGGCCCGCGTGCAGTGGCTGGGCCAGAGCGAGATCCTGGTCGACGGCTCGACCGTGCAGACGGCCGAGGTCGACCGTGACCTGGCTGAGCGCATCCGCGCCTCATTCCTGCTTGCCGGCCCCCTACTGGCCCGCTTCGGCGGAGCCCGGATGCCGCCTCCGGGCGGTGACGTCATCGGTCGTCGCCGGCTGGACCCCCACCTCGACGCTTTCCGCGCGCTGGGCGCCCTAGTCGAAGACCGCCACGAGGAGATCATCCTCACCGCGCCCCCGCTCGGCCTCTCACCATGTGACTTCTTGATGGACGAGCCCTCGGTGATGGCGACCGAGAACGCGCTCATGGCCGCGGCTCTGACCCGCGGTCCGACCGTGATCCGCAACGCGGCCTCCGAGCCGCACGTCCAGGACCTGGCCCGGATGCTGGCCGCCATGGGCGCCGCGATCGACGGCATCGGCTCAAACGTGATGACGGTCCACGGCCAGGCGAGCTTACGCGGCTGTACCCACTCGATCGCGCCTGATCACATCGAGATCGGATCCTTCATGGCTCTGGCCGGCGTGACCGGCGGTGAGCTTGTGGTCAGGGACACGGTGCCCGCTGATCTGCGCATGATCCGCCTCGTTTTCGAGCGCCTGGGCCTGCGCAGCGAGGTGCACGGCGCCGACGTGATCGTGCCCGGCAACCAGCAGCTGAAGATCCGCAATGACTCGGGGGGTCACATGCCCAAGGTCGAGGATGGGCCCTGGCCGGCTTTCCCCGCTGACCTGACCAGCATCGCGCTGGCCCTGGCCACGCAGGGCGAGGGATCGGTGATCATCCACGAGAAGATGTTCGAGAATCGCCTCTTCTTCACCGACAAGCTGGTCAGCATGGGCGCCGCGATCACGATCTGCGACCCTCACCGCGCGATTGTGGTCGGACCTCGGCCGCTGCGCGGCTCGCGGGTCGAGTCCCCGGACATTCGCGCCGGGATGGCCATGCTGATCGCCGCCCTGTGCGCGGACGGCGTGACGGTCATCGGCAACGTGAGCCAGATCGACCGGGGTTACGAGCGCATCGACGAGCGCCTGCGTGAGCTGGGCGCTCGCATCACCCGGCTGGAAGACGCGCCGGTCCCCGCTTAAGGCACGCGGGCCGCCGTAGCGCGACAATCGCGGTTGCCCATGATCGATCGCATCCCCAGCGGCACGCGCGACGTGCTGCCCGACGAGATGCGCGAGCTGCGGGCGATGACTGAGCGGGTTCGTGCGGTGTTCGACCAGGCCGGGTACGGCGAGGTGGCCACGCCGGCGCTGGAGTACGAGTCCACCTTTGAGCGGGGCAACATGGCCGGTGGACCGGCGGCATACCGCGTGTTCGACGAGCAGGGCAACGTACTCGTGCTCCGGTCCGATATGACGGTACCCATCGCCCGCGTGGTCGCCACTCGCTACGGCAACGTGGAGCCTCCTATGCGCTTCTCGTATTTCGCCCACGCCTACCGGGGGGTGAGGCCACAGCGCGGGCAGTCACGGGAGCTGTTGCAGGCCGGGGTGGAGCTGATCGGTGCCCCGGGGCCACACGGGACCGCCGAGGTGCTCAGGGTCCTCTGCGCGGCGCTGGACGCCGCGGGGCTGGAGACTTACCGGGTCGGGTTGGGCGACGCCTCGCTGTATCCATCGCTGCTGGAGGCGCTGGGCGTTGCGGCCGATGCCCAGGAGGCGATCCTGGCCGCCCTGGCCAGAGGCGATTTCGTCGACGTCGAGCATCGGGTGCGAGGGCTGGCCCTCGACGACGGGGCGGCGGACTTGCTCTTGCGGGTGCCCCGGACACGGGGGGGCCCGGAGGTCTTTGACGATCTGGAGGGGACGCTGCACGACGCCCTGGCCGGTATGCGGGAGGTGCACTCCCTGCTTGAGCCGAACGTCGCCGCCCGGATCATCTTCGATCTCGGTCTGGTACGGAGCATCGGCTACTACACAGGCGCAGTGTTCGGGGTCTATGACCCGGCCTACGGCGTACCGCTGGGCAGCGGGGGACGCTATGACGAGCTGCTGGGCGCCTTCGGGCGGCCGTTGCCCGCGGTCGGCTTCGCGCTCAACGTGGAGCGCCTGCACATCGCCCTGACCGGCGAGGAGCGGTCGCCGCGGGGCCGGGGACGCCGAGCATGAGCGAGCTACGAATCGCGGTTCCCCGAGGGGCTCTGTTCACCGATACGCTTGATCTCCTCGACCGGCTGGGGATCGACACCCGCGAGGTGCGCATCAACGATCGCAAGCTGCTTTTCGAGGACAGCGGAATCGTGACCATGCGCCCGTCGGACGTGCCGACCTACGTCGAGGCCGGCGCGGCCGACCTCGGGATCACCGGCAAGGACGTGCTGATGGAGCAGGCCGAGCGAGAAGTCTATGAGCTGATGGACCTCGGCTACGGTCGCTGCCAGATGGTCCTGGCCGGAGTGCAGGGCGAGGACCGCGCGGAGGAGGCATTGCGCCGGCTCGGGGTCATGCGCGTGGCCACCAAGTATCCGCGAGTCGCCGCGCGCCACTTCCTGGCCACCGGCCGACAGGCCGAGATTGTCGAGGTCAAGGGCTCGGTCGAGCTGGCTCCGCTCACCGGTCTGGTGGAGGCGATCGTCGACCTGACCGCGACGGGGACGACGCTGCGTGAGAACGGCTTGGTCATCCGGGAGGAGATCGCCGCGTGCACGGCCCGCCTGATCGCCAACCCCGTGGCCCACAAGCTCCGGGCTCGGGCCATCGACGGACTGCTGGAGCGCCTGGGTGCAATTTGAGCGTCTGACCCTGTCCGGCGATCCCACCGCGCTGGCCGAGGAGCTGCGAGACCTGGTTCCGGCCCCCGAATCGGTCCGTGAGGAGGTGACCGAGATCATCGCCCGGGTTCGGGCCAACCGCGATGACGCGTTGCGCTACTACACACGCCAGTTCGACACCGGGGGCACCACCCCGTCCGCCCTCCAGGTGCCCGAGGCCGAGTTGGACACCGCCGCGCAGCGGCTGCCTGACGAGGTCGCCGTCGGTCTGTCGGCCGCCATCGCCAACGTGACCCGGGTGGCTGAAGCTGGCCTGGCGACCGAGCATCGCGTTGTGTTCGAGGGCCATGAGGTGCGACTGCGTGAGGTTCCCGTGCGCCGGGGGGCGGTCTACGTTCCCGGGGGCCGGGCCCCGTATCCGAGCACGGTGATCATGGGCACCGTCTGCGCCCGCGTGGCCGGAGTCAGCGAGATCGCCGTGTGTGCTCCTCCGGGGCCTGACGGCGAAGTCAACGCCGTCGTCCTGGGCGCCTGCCGCCTGGCCGGGGCCTCGGTCGTCTACCGCATGGGCGGCGCGCAGGCGATCGCCGCCCTGGCCTACGGAACCGAGACGGTCGCCCCCGTCGACGTGATCGTCGGCCCCGGCAACCTCTACGTTCAGGAGGCCAAGCGCCAGGTGTTCGGACGCGTGGGGATCGACGGCTTCGCCGGACCCAGCGATCTGCTGGTGATCGCCGATGAGCAGAGTGACGCCGAGGCGCTGGCGCTGGATCTGCTGGCTCAGGCCGAGCACGGACCCGGCTCTCTGGTGGTGGGAATCTCGACCTCGGGCGAGCTGATCGACGAGCTGGCGCAGCGCCTCTCGGCCGGGCCGGACACCGGCGCCGTGGCTCGTCTCATCCAGGTGGCCGAGCTTGATCAGGCCCTGGCCATATCAGAGCGCTTTGCCCCTGAGCACCTGCAGCTGTCCGGCCCGGAGGCTGAAGCCCTGGCCGCCCGGACCAGCACCGCCGGCTGCGTGCTGGTAGGCCCGGCCAGCGGCACGGCGTTCGCCGATTACATTGCCGGGTCCAACCACGTGCTGCCCACCAACGGCGCTGCGCGCTTTGCCTCCGCGCTCTCGCCGGCCCACTTCCGCCGCCGGTTTGCCGAGGTGAGGATCGGCCAGGGCGCCGCTGAGCTGGCCCGCGCGGCCGCCCCGGTGGCGCGGGCCGAGGGGTTCGAGCTGCACGCGCGTTCGCTGGAGACGCGCATTCGCGACAATGGTGCGTGATGATTCGCGCTGCCGAGATCGACCGTGAGACGGCTGAGACCCGGATCCGCCTCCAGCTGGCTCTCGACGGAGACGGCTCGGGTGAGCGAGTCACCGGGGTGGGCTTCTTTGACCACATGCTCGACCTGCTGGCCCGGCACGGGCGGATGAACCTGTCGGTCAGCGCCGAGGGCGACCTGGAGACCGGGGCCCATCACACGGTCGAGGACGTGGGGATCTGCCTGGGTCAGGCGCTGGACCAGGCGCTCTCGGACCGGTCCGGGATAGCCCGCTATGGCCAGGCGACGGTCCCGATGGACGAGTCACGCGCGTCGTGCGCGATCGATATCTCCGGGCGCGGGCTGTGCGCTTTCGAGGCTGAGCTGCCATCGGGGGCGATCGGGAACTTCGACCACGAGCTGACCGAGGAGTTCCTGCGCGCACTGGCCACCAATGCCCGCCTCACCTTGCACGTCACGATTGAAGCCGGCACCAACGCCCACCATGTGATCGAAGCGGCCTTCAAGGCGCTGGCGCGCGCGTTGCGGGCTGCCGTGGCGCTGGATCCGACGGAGCTGGGCGTACCGTCGACCAAGGGAACGCTGTCGTGAGCTCCCCGGTGCGGATCGCCGTGGTCGACTATGGGATGGGCAACCGGCGTTCGGTCCAGAAAGCGCTCGAGCACGTGGGAGCCCAGGCGGAGATCACCTCCGAAGCAGACCGGATCGAGGCCGCCGATGGCGTGATCGTTCCCGGGGTGGGAGCGTTTCCGCGTGCTATGGCCAACCTGCTCGAGCTGGAGCTGGCCGCCCCGCTGCGCCGCGTGGCCGCTCAGGGCAAGCCACTGCTGGGCATCTGCTTGGGCATGCAGCTGCTATTCGACGGCTCAGATGAGTTTCGGTCAACCCCCGGCCTGGGCCTGATCGATGGGACCGTCACACCGTTGCGGGCCGGGGCTCTGCGAATCCCTCACATCGGCTGGAATGACGTGCGCTGGGAGCGCGCTACGCCGCTGAGTGCCGGGCTGCCGGTGCCGGGCACGGCCTTCTATCACGTGCATTCGCTGGTCGCGCGTCCCAGCCGGGGTGAGGATGTCATCGCGACCACCGAGTACGGCGAGCGCTTCGCCACCATCGTGGCGCGAGGCTCGGTGCTGGGCGTGCAGTTCCATCCCGAGAAGTCATCGGCTCGTGGCCTGCGCATGCTGGCTAACTTCGCCGGGCTGTGCCGATCATGGACGCGATCGGACCAGGCGGCGCCCGCGCTGCGCGCATGATCCTGCTGCCGGCGATCGACATCCTCGAGGGCAAGGCAGTGCGCCTGCGGCAGGGTGACTTCGAGCAGCGGACGGTCTATGACGCCGATCCCCTGGACGCCGCTCGGCGCTGGGTGTCGGCCGGAGCGCGGGCTCTGCACGTAGTCGATCTCGACGGAGCGCGCAGCGGCGAGCCCGTCAACCTGGAGCACGTTGCCCGCATCGCCGGCGAGGTGACGGTCCCGATACAGCTCGGCGGCGGCCTGCGGTCCCCCGAGGCCGTCGATGCCGCGCTGGGGGCCGGCGCGACCCGGGTGGTCCTGGGCACGGCCGCATTCCGTGATCTGGATTTCCTGGATGACACGGTCGAGCGTCACCGTGAGCGCCTGATCGTCTCCGTCGACGCACGCAGCGGACGGCTGGCCGCCGCGGGATGGACCGAGCAGACCGAGCTCCCGGTCCCGGCTGCGATTCAGGCGCTGGGGCGGCGGGGCGTGGCCAGGTTCATCTTCTCGAGCATCGACCGCGACGGCACGCTCGACGGCCCGGACCTCGAGGAGGTCAGACACGTCGGTGCCGCGGTGCGCGGCAGCTTCATCTACTCGGGCGGGGTATCGACTGTCGAGGACCTGGAGGCCTTGGCCCGGTTGCGTCAGGTCAATCTCGCTGGTGTGATCGTCGGTAAGGCGCTCTATGAGGAGCGCTTCGACGTGGCCAGCGCCCAGGCGGCGCTCGGAGGCTGAGGCCTCGATGCACTACAAGCGCGTGATTCCGTGTCTGGACGTCGACGCGGGGAGGGTCGTCAAGGGGGTCGGATTCACCGACCTGCGCGACGCCGGAGATCCCGTAGAGCTGGCTGCTCGCTACGACGGCTCGGGCGCCGACGAGCTGGTGTTGCTGGACATCACCGCTACCTCGCAGAAGCGCGAGACCGTCGTGGCGCTGGCCCGCCGGGCCGCCGACGAGGTGTTCATCCCGTTCACGATCGGCGGCGGGATCCGCTCGGTCAGCGACGCCCAGGCCGTGCTGGACGCCGGGGCCGACAAGGTGTCGGTGAACTCTGCGGCGCTGACGCGGCCCGGGCTGATCGATGAACTGGCCGAGACCCTCGGCGCGCAGTGCGTCGTGCTGGCCATCGATGCCAAGCGGTCAGCCGGCGACCGGTGGGAGGCGTATCTGGCCGGTGGGCGCACGCCCACGGG
>JALYZQ010000084.1 GCA_030948805.1 Actinomycetota bacterium
GGCGAGGGCGCCGTAGACGACGGTGACGATCAGCGCGGCCAGCCAGCCGGCCATCGCCGTGCTCAGGGCCAGGATCAGACACGCGGTCAGCGCGCCGACCGCGTAGACCCCGAAGATGCCGGCGCCGCCGAACATGCCGGCACCTAATCCCGCCTGCTTGGCTTTGACAGTTAGCTCGGCCTTGGCCAACTCCAGCTCCTGGCGGACCAGCGAGGCGGTCTGATCAGATAGCTGCTTGAGCAGATCCGCCATCGAGCGGTCGCTCATCGCGGATTCGCGATTCTCCCGGTCGACTTCGGCCATGGGGCGATCTCCCTTCGGCGTCATGTGGTTTTTTGCTCCTTGGGGGCACTGCGGGCGTCCAGTTGCAGCTCACGGTGGGCGCCGGGCACCCCGGCGGCCAGCTCACGAGTGCGCTCGCGCTCGGCGTTGAGCTCCATGCCGAGCAGCAGCGCGGTGTTGGTGAGCCACATCCAGACCAGGAATATGACGACGCCACCGAGGGTGCCGTAGGTCTTGTCATAGGAGCCGAAGTTGGCCACGTAGAACGCGAACGCGGCCGAGGCGATGAGCCAGACCACGAGGGCGAACAACGCGCCCGGGGTGACCCACTTAAACCCGGCCAGCTTCACGTTCGGAGACGCATAGAACAGCACCGCGAGCATCGTGATGACCACGAGCAGCAGAACCGGCCACTTGGCGATGTTCCAGATGCTCACCGCTGTCCCCCCGACGCCGAGCGGTCCGGCCACGGCGGTGACGATGGGGCCGGTGAGCACGAGCGCGAGCGCCACCAAGACCAGCAGGATGAGCATCACGAGCGTGACAAGCATCTGCAGGGGACGCAGCTTCCAGATCGGACGACCCTCGGGAGTCTCGTAGATCACGTTGGAGGCGCGCATGAATGCCCCGACGTAGCTGGAGGCCGACCACAGCGCGGCGGCGAGCCCGACGATCCCCATGATGCCCGCCGTGCCCTTGCTCGAAGTGATCGACTTGATCGGCCCCGCGAAGGTCTGGGCTCCCGAGCTCGGCCCGATCTTGGTAACGATCTGGGTGATCGTCTTGGTCGTCGAGGTGGGATCCCCGACCAGCCCGATCAATCCCACCAGTGCGATCAGCGCCGGAAACATGGCCAGCAGCCCGTAGTAAGTCAGCGCAGCCGCCCAGTCGCTCAGGTTGTCTTCGCTGAACTCGGTAACCGTTCGCTTGAGCGTGGCGAACAGCGAGGTGCCCGCTGAGGTTCCGCCGGGACGATAGTCATGGCGACGCTGCCCGTCCCCCTGCTCAGTTGAATCATCTCGCACGTCTCACCTCCGGTCGGTTCGTCCCACACGTGAGACAGTTCTTGTGCCTCTACCCTATCCGCACTGGCTCAAACGATGCTTGCTTGGGACAGTTGGGACGCCGAAGTCCCGCATAGTCCGCCGGTAACGCACCGCCGGGGCATATTCGGGGTAAGTTGGATCCGAGGATGCCCGACGCCCCGCAGCGCAACGAGGAGGATGTGCTCGCCCCCGCGCAAGCCAGGCCGGCACGTGCCGACGCGATCGCCAGCCGCCAGCGGATCCTTGAAGCGGCCGCTGCCTTGGGGGGCGACCGGCGGGCCACCATGAGTGAGGTTGCGGCTGCGGCCGGCGTCGGACGCTCGACCCTTTACCGGCACTTCCCGACCCGCGCTGCGATCAACGACGCGCTGGCCGCGCTTGAGCCGCAGCCAAGCGAAGCCTCGCGCACCGCCCCCCCGGTCCCCAGCTGGCAGGTAGCGACGATGCCCTTCCGCATTCCGGGGCAGTTGGGCCGCGAGCGTCCTCTGACGCTCGAGGTCACCCGCGTCCTCGATGAGGTCCCTCCGCACCTGGTCCCCGATCAGCTGGTCGCCGAAGCGCGCCGTGCCGCGGGCGTCTCGGTCGCCCTCTACGTCGTCGATATCGATGGCTCACACCTGTTGCGGCTCGCCGGCTCGGATGAGTTCCCCGATCATCTCGAAGCCCCTCCGGCGATCGGTCCGGAGATCGTCCCCGAGGGACTGCCCGAGTTCTACGCGCGCCTGCAGCAGCGTCTACCCGGATGCGTCGCAGAGCCGCTTTGGCTACGGGGGCGCGTCCTCGGTCTACTGCTCTGCGTTGGCACGCCGTTTGCCTCGCTGGCCGATATCGCCAAGCAGGGAGCGGCGGCACTCGAGCTCGCCAACGACTACACCGACTTCATCGAGGCGGCCCGACGTCACAAGCCAACGACCGCTGCCGCAGAGGTTCAGCAAAACCTGTTTCCGCCGCGCATCGCGCGGATCGCCGGAGCGCAGCTAGCCGGTGTGCTGCTCCCGACCTACGAGGTCGGAGGCGACTGGTTTGACTTTGTCGAGAACCGCGACGGGGCGTGGCTGGCGATCGCCGATGCCGCCGGTAAGGGGCCAACGGCCGCCGGCCTCGGAGCCAGCGCCCTCGGAGCCCTCCGGGCAGCCCGACGCAGCGGTGAAGACCTCGAGCGGGCATTGCAGAGCATGCATCAAACCGTCCGTGACCTCGGCAATCCGGACTTTTACGTCACCGCACTGGTCGGCCGCTGGCGCGCGGCAACTTCCACGCTGACCTGGATCAACTGCGGGCATCCACCCGCCTACCTCGTGGACACCGAGGGCGGCCTGAGCGAGCTCACGGGACGACGGCACTCCGCCCTGGGGTCCGGACCGGCCGAGCCTGACTACCAGCCGAGCCAACGGCAGCTTCAGCACGGAGAACGACTCATCCTCCTCACCGACGGCATCACCGAACGGCGCATGGAGGACGGGGGGACCTTCGGCGTCGATGGCCTGCGCGCTGCGCTTGAGCGCGCCAAGAGCTCGACCGCCGCGTCAACGGCGATGGCGATTCAGCAAGCCGTCACCGATTGCTGGCGCGAGCCTCTCCAGGACGACGGCACAGTGGTCGTGATGGCGGTCGAATAGCCGCGAGAGGCACGCTAGGACCCGGATGGGAGCTAAAGGCCGGCTGGAGCACCGCCGATAAAGGGTTGAGAGACGGACCTCCGCCATTCCCACCCAAGGACCGATATGCCCCGAAAGCTTTCCACCCTCCTGCTCGCGCTCGTCGCGGCAGCCCTCGCTCCCTCCTCGGCCCTCGCCGCGAGCGCGACCGTGACGGGAACCGTCTCGGGCAGCACGCTGAGCGTCTCGACGAGCGCAACCCCGAGCTTTACCGCGAACCTCGACACGGGCGATTCGACGCCGACGTTTACCGTGCCGCTCACGACGCAGGAGACGCGCGGGACCGGAGCGGGATGGAACCTGACGGTCACCTCAACTCAGTACACGACCGGCGGCGGCACTCCGAACACGCTGGCTACCACCGCTTCCTCGCTCACCGGCGTAACCTCGAGCTGCACGTCGGGCACCTGCACCAACCCGACCAACGCGATCACCTACCCCGTCGCCGTCCCGGCCGCCCCCACGGCCCCCACGGCGGTCAAGTTCTATAACGCGGCCGCCAACAGCGGAATGGGCAAGTTCACGATCACGCCGACGGTAGGCGTCTTCGTGCCGCAGAACAGCTTCGCCGGCAGCTACTCGAGCACGCTCACGATTGCCGTCGTCAGCGGTCCGTAAGCTGTTCTTCATTCTGTCCGCCCATCGTTCCGTCTGCCCGCTGGTGAGGAAGTGGTCGCGCCGAACGTGCCTGGTCACGACGCTGAGCCTGCTCGTCGTCCTCTGCGGGGGGGCTAGCGCGCTTGCCGCACCCGTGATTGGACTGCAGCCGCTGGGGGTGCCGGCCAAGACAGGTTACTTCGTGCTGAGCGCCCGCCCCGGCGCCACAGTGAGGGGTCGGGTCGAGGTCACCAACACGGGAAGCGCTGGGGCTGTCGCCCTCTACGCCGTCGACGGCACGACGGGAAAGACGACCGGCGCCGTGTATCGCTCGCGTCAGGAGCGTCGCGTCGACGTTGGGCGTTGGATCAAGCTCACACCGTCACGAGTTACGGTCCCCGCCGGCAAGATGACCCTGGTCACGTTCCGGGTCAGGATCCCCGCCCACGCCAGCCGCGGCCAGCATCTGGGCGGAATCGTCGCCGAGCCGCTCTCGCCGGTCGCCCGGCGCAGCACGACACACGGCAAGCACTCGTTTCAGGTCCGAATCAAGGAACTGGCGGTCGTCGCCGTCGAGGTCAAGCTCCCCGGTCCCCTGTTCCAGCGAATGGCCATCACGAGCATTGGGGCGGCCACGCAATCCGGCCGCCAGACCTTGGAACTCGGGCTGGCCAACACCGGCGACGCCTTGCTGAAGGGCAAAGGCTCACTCGTGGTCTCGAGGGCCAGCGGACGGAGGGTTCTTAGCCAGGCGTTCAAGCTCGACACCTTCGTGCCGCGGACCCAGATCGCCTATCCGCTCGCCGTCGCGACGCGCGCCCTGCCGGCCGGCGATTATCGGGGGACGGTCAAGCTCACCTATGGCCGCGGCCACCACCTCATCCGCACGCTTCGCTTCTCGATCGGATCAAAACAGCTCGCGCACCTATCGCACGCCAATCGGCCACCGCCGGCTGCGTCGGGATCCCACAATGACCTGTTGCTGATCCTCTCGGGCGTCGGCCTGGTGCTGCTCGGGGTAGTGGCTTCGGCTACGTACTTCAAGGCCCAAGGACGAAAGGCAGCGCTGGCCAGCCCCACCGCGAGCGGGGATGCGCAAGCCGGCACTGAGCGCTGAAGGGGCCCGCAGCCGGTGTCGCGCCCGGCGGCCGATCGCCTGCCTCTGCGGCGTTTTCCTGAGCGCGCTGGGTGGCGCAACTCCCGCACTCGGCGCCCTTTCGGTGACGACGTCGGCCACGCCGAGCTTCTCGGCGAACATCGATCTCGGCGATCAAACACCCGCCTACACGGTGCCTCTAACGCTGACCGACACCCGCACCGCCCCTACAGCCGGCTGGAACCTCACCGTCACCTCGACCCAGTTCACCACCGGAACCAGGAAGCTGGCCACCACGGCCTCGTCGGTCACTGGCGTGACGTTCGCGTGCGTCAGCGCGTGCTCGGCCAACCCGACCAACGCCATCTCCTATCCCGTCGCAGTTCCGGCCGCCACCGCGCCCCCCACGGCGGTCAGGTTCTACAACGCCGCAGCCAACACCGGTAAAGGCACGTTTACGATCACTCCGACCGTGACGGTCGGAGTGCCCGCCAACTCCTACACCGGGAGCTACTCGAGCACGCTCACGCTGAGCGTCGTGAGCGGTCCCTGAGCGCCGATCAGCTCAGCGCCTCGACGGATCGCCGCGCGGTGGGTTAGGACCCTCACCCGTCTCGGACCGCCGTTGATTCTGCCGACGCTGCAGCACCTCAGCGCGGGCGAGAGCCGTGGCGGGGTGGTCGGTGAGCCGGTTTGGTGCCGAGGTCCGGTACACGGCCGCCCGCACCGGCAAGGCCATCGGCGGTCGGTGGGCCGTCAGTCGCAAGGCCAGCTCCCAGTCTTCGACCCCGCGGTAGCGGTCCTCGGGGCTCCAGCGGGCGCCAGTCAGTTCGCGCCGGTGCGCGAGGGCGCTCGTATCGATGAAGTTCTTCTGCGCCAGCAACTCGGCGTCGAAAGGCTCGAAGTTCAACGCGGGCAGTGGGTCCCACATGCGCTCGACGATCAAGGCGCCGTAGAGCAGTTCGGCTTCGGAGTTGTTGTCAAAGGCCCAGGCCACCGCGGCCAGCCAGGCGGGCATCATGGTGTTGTCGTCGTCGAGGTAGGCGATCACCGCCCCCCGGGCCTGGTCCAGGCCAATGTTGCGGGCCGCCCCAAGCCCCTTCCCCTCCCCCTGAAGTACTCGCACTCGAGAATCACGTACGGCGGCGAGCACGGATGCCGTTTCGTCGTTCGATGCATCGTAGACGACTAAGAGCTCCCAGTTTCGATGGGTCTGGGCTTGAACTGAGCTGATCGCTCGCGTCACCAGGTCGGCGCGGTCGCGCGTGGCCATCACGACCGTGATCAGGCTGTCGGACGGAGCGGCCAGCCGGATCCATGTTTCACACGCTCCGATCCGGTCGTGCAACTCCAGCCGCCGCACCCGGCTGCTCAGGTCCTCGGCGGTGCGGGCCGCTGCGTCCAGGCGGCCAAGCGCCTCATCTAAGTCCAGGTTGGTGCGTATGCGGTGGGCGAGAGCGCGGCGAAGACCGACCCGGGGCCGCAACTCGCGTACGAGGCGCAACTCATGCCTCACGCCGCCGGCCAGGCGATTGAGCCTTCCCACCGTGCCCACTGGTGGATCATTCCAGCTTCACGAACGGCACGGACTGGCACCTCGACCGCTGGCCCGCGCTCAGGCGTGTATCGTCGTGGGCACGCAAGAATCTCGTCGGCGCGGCTGGACCGCGATGTCGGGTGCGCGGGTTGCCTGAGGGTCTTTCGTCTCCTTCCCTTGTGTTGTGGCCGCTTCCGGTTAGGAGACCGAGGATGGGCCCCATGTCCACCAGTCCTGTTGAGTACTCCGTTGGTGGTGCGCTGGCGTCAGCGATCTCGAACCGGGTCGTTCGAGTGATGAGCGAGTACACCGGCCGCGGGCCAACGCGGGCGCGCACCTACCTGCACGACGACCTGATCAGCGTTGTAGTGCGCGACACGCTGACCAAGGGCGAGCGCAGCCTGGTCGAGAAGGGTAAGACTGAGATCGTGCTCGACATCCGCAAGGAGTTTCAGGCGACTATGCGCCGGGACCTCGTCGCCGCGATTGAGGAGCTCACCGGCCGTAAGGTGATCGCGTTCTTCAGCGCGAACCACATTGAGCCCGACGCGGCGCTTGAGTCGTTCCTGCTCGCTCCCAGGACCGACACGGACGTCTCGTCCCAGGCCATCGACGAGGCTGGCGTGGGGGCGAGCCAAGCCATGGGCGCGGGAGCCAGGCCGAGGGTGTGAGCCAACCCGGCGACCCAGGGATTGGCGTCGAGCCCGGCTGACCATTGCGGTTGCGGCCGGGGGGAGCCGTTGCTACCTTCCTGATCAGGGCTCGGACGGACGGACGGCAAGCGTCCCGGCGTCAAGCCCGCCACACAATCGATGGATGGCCTGGGTCCCTGTGGCCCCGACGAACGTCGAGGGAAGCACGTTGGAAGCGAGACAACCAGACGCGGACATCAGCGCCGAGCTTGGGTCGGAGACGAAGCTGACCGGAGGACGGCTGCTCTCGGCGATCTCGACGGGATTTGTCCGGCTGCTGCGCGAGCATTATGGTCGCGGGCCGCTCAAGGCAAAGACCTACGCGCTTGACGACATCGTCGTGTGCGTGATGCGCGGTTCCGGCTTCACCCCTCTCGAGCAGACAATCATGGACTCCGGCGACGGGGACCAGGTCGTGGCCATGCGCGAGAGGTTTCAGGGCATGATGGCCAAGCGCTACACCGAGATGGTCGAGCAGTTGACCAATCGCAAAGTGCTCGCGTTCCTCTCCCAGGCGCACGTGGAGCCCGACATCACGATTGAGATCTTCTTCGTCGACCGCCCACTCGACGGGTTTGGCGCTGTCGAAGTCCTCGACCCTGGCAGGCCTTCCCACACAAGCCACTAGCCGGCCGATGAGCCTGTCAGCTGTGGGGAAGCACGGGCAGCGGACCGGACCGTCAGGGCACTTGCTTTTTCTGGAGCCAGTGCGGTATCTTCCCAAACCGATTCACGATGGCCGGTCAGGGGCCGCCGCTGTGAAACGTGGAGCAGAGCGGAACGAGTTGGCGGTCACACGAACGGCCGGGCGACTCTGGGCCGTCGCACAGGTTGACTCCCATCCAGGGGTTCACTGATGCTACGACACCTCCCCGCTCGCGACGACCACCGACATTTCGAACAGCGCATCACCGCGGACTGGGAACGCGGGACAACGCTCAGCTTCGCGGCGCGATCGCGATCGGACCGGAGAGTTCACGAGATCCTGCCGGAGGCTGGCACCAGGCCGCTTGGGGGCGAGCGGGCGGGTAGCCGGTGCATGGTAGGGGCAGGCGACGGCGCGGCCGGGGCGGGCTGCGACGGCGCCTTGGGGC
>JALYZQ010000087.1 GCA_030948805.1 Actinomycetota bacterium
ATCCGGGAGCCCGCGCCGTGGGGGCACCGGTGGGGGCACGCCACGCAAATCGGCGACCTCTCCGACACGCCTGACCCGCATAGCCATGCGGTTTCCACGCAACAGAAACGGGTGCTATGGGCCGTGAAGGGATCGAACCTTCGACCTTGGGATTAAGAGTCCCCTGCTCTACCAGCTGAGCTAACGGCCCTTCGGGGGCGAGAGTCTAGCCCGGGTCCGACGGGGACGCTCAGCAGGACTGGGCGGCCGCGGGGGTGGTCTTGGCCGCGTCGATGGCGGTCGAGAGCTGCTTGCGGGCGGCCTTTGCGGTCAGCGCAAGCGCCTTGGCCTTGGCGAGATCGCCCTTACGCGTCTGCTTGGCCGAGTAGGCGGAAAGGGCGAGGCAAGCGTAGCCCTTGGCCTGGTTGGGGGTGGCCTGCGCATCGGCCTCCCAGGCGTCTGCCGCGGCGCCGTAGTCCCCGAGGGCAGCGTAGGCGCGGGCGGCGAGGGTCGCCAGGTTGGGATCGGCCTGCTTGATCAGCGCGCGGTAGCGCTGCCAGGCCTGGGTGGTGCCGGTCAGCTCCTGCTTGCCCTTGGCGGTGTACTGGACGCCGGCGGTGGTCTGTTGGGCCTGCCCGTTGGCGCTCGCCCACCGGGCGTTGATCAGCGAGGCCCAGGCGGCGGGATCGGTCGGATGGGCCTTGGTCTGGCGTTCCGCGGTCTTCTCCTCCTTGCTGACGACCGAGCCCTGCGAGTTGCTCGACCCGTTGCCGGTGAACGCGTCCAGGAGTCCGCCGCCGCTGCCTGTGCCCACGCCGAACAGGATGAGACCGAGGCCGAAGACGATCGCCAGGCCCAAGTAGACCACCTGGACGGTTCGGCGGCGGCCGCGGCTACGCAGATCGAACAGCAACGCTCAGGTCTCGTCGTCGCGGTGGTCGTCGTTCCAGTTCATCGTGGTCAGCTCCTCGGCTGCACGCTTGGCGTCCCGGCGGTCGGCGTACTTGAGCATGAAGATGCTGGCGATGAAGAGGATCACAAGCGGGGCCGTTTCCAGCGCGGTGGTCACCGGATCTGCCCCCGGCATAGCCGCCGCGATGACGGCGATCCCGACCGTAGCGTAGCGCCAGTGCCGGGTCAGGGTGCTGCCGTTGATCACGCCCAACTGGCGCAGCCCGAGCAGCCCCAACGGCATCTGGAAGGTCAGTCCGATCGCCGCCATCGTCAGGACCTCGAACGAGTACAACGGCTTGGCCCCGACGAGGGCCTGGAACTGGTCCGCGTTGTAGCCCTGCAGGAAGCGCACGGCCGGGGGTAAGACGATCAGATACGTGAACACCACGCCGATCACGAACAGAACCGGCGCGGCGAGCATCACCGGCAGCGCCACCTTGCGCTCGTCGGGGCTGAGCGCCGGGATCACGAACGCATAGGCCTGGAAGAGGATCACCGGCAACGACAGGAGCAAAGCGAAGTAGAAGCACACCGTGAGCGTGGTGGTGAACCCTTCGCCGACGCCGAGCGTGACCGGCAGGTTCTTGGGGGTCTTCTGGGGCAGATCCTGGGCGGCGCGGCCGGCGTAATGACCGGCCAAGGTCAGCAGCGCCTGGTCTTGCGGCGACAGGGTGCTGGTCGTCGACCGCGAGATCGCGCTCAGGGCCGCGCCGAGGCCGCGCAGGTCGCGCGACTCGTTGACCGTGTCGCTGGTCAAACCGCCGAGATGGTTGGCCTGCGTCCTGGCCGGCGCCGGAAGCGGACTGTTGAGCGCATTGAGGATCAGGTTGTTCTGCCAGAAGCAGAGCCCGAAGGCGACGCCGATGACGATGGCGCACAGGATCAGGCGACCGCGCAGCTCGTCGAGATGGTCGACGACGCTCAGCCGGTCTTCGTGGCCGATCGGCCGCAGCTTCGGCATCGGTTGTGCCCGTCCGCGAGCGGTCAGGGACGGCGTTCAGAACCGGGGTCGGCCGGACCCGGCGTGGCGGCCGGCTGCGCCGGGCGCTCCTGAGCCACGGGGGCCGGGGCGGGCGCTTCGGCGATCTCCGGCTTGTCCTCGTCCTTACCCTCGCCCGTGATCCCCTCCTTGAACTCGCGCATGCCGACGCCCAGCCCTTTGCCCAGCCCGGGCAGGCGCTTCGGCCCGAGAATCAAC
>JALYZQ010000099.1 GCA_030948805.1 Actinomycetota bacterium
CCGTCCAGGTGCGCTCGGTGCTCAAGTGCGAGGCGCCCACCGGTGTCTGTCAGGCCTGCTACGGCCGCGCGATGGCCACCGGCAACCTGGCCCAGATCGGTGACGCGGTCGGCATCATCGCCGCCCAGTCGATCGGCGAGCCGGGGACCCAGCTGACCATGCGGACATTCCACACCGGCGGCGTCGCCGGCGCGGACATCACGCACGGCCTGCCGCGTGTCGTGGAGCTGTTCGAGGCCCGCAAGCCCAAGGGCCTGGCCAAGATCGCCGAGGTCGGCGGCAAGGTGTCGATCGAGGACTCCGACAAGGCGATCACGGTCGTGATCACCGACGACGGTGGCGAGGAGCATCGCTCCACGTTCCCGCGGCGGACCCTGCTCTACGTCGAGGAAGGCCAGAAGATCGAGCCGGGCACTCAGCTCAACGAAGGCTCGCTCTACCCGCATGAGCTGCTGGCCATCCGCGGCCGGACGGAGACCGAGCTGTACCTCGTGCGCGAGGTCCAGGAGGTCTACAAGTCCCAGGGCGTGGACATTAACGACAAGCACATTGAGCTCATCGTCCGTCAGATGATGAAGAAGGTTCGCGTCGATCAGAAGGGCGACACGGACCTGCTCCCGGGCCAGTTCGTGGACCGAAATGAGTACGCCAAGATCAACCAGGCAGTGATCGATTCAAGCGGTGAGGCCGCCCAGGCCGAGGAGATCATCCTCGGGATCACCAAGGCCTCGCTGAACACGGACTCGTTCCTGTCCGCGGCATCCTTCCAGGAGACGACCAAGGTGCTGACCGATGCCGCCCTGGAGGGCAAGATCGATCGGCTCAACGGCCTGAAGGAGAACGTGATCATCGGCAAGCTGATCCCGGCCGCCACGGGGCTCAAGCGCTACCGGCGGATCGAGATCGAGCCCGCGGAGCCGCTGCCCCGAGGCATCGACGAGGTCGGCCTGCTCGACCACGACGACCTCGCGGCCGAGCTGGGTCTCACCGACGGCGAGTCACTGACCGGCTTCGGCGGCGGCATCGAGGCCGACATCTCCGACCTGGAGAACCTAGGCAACGGCGGCTCCTCACTGGGCTTCGCCGAGGAGTTGGCCGATCTGGACGTGCCCTCGGGCAACGGCGAGCCCTCCGACGGGGAGTAGGCCGACCAGAGTGAAGCGTTAGGGCGGCGCGCACCCGGAGACGGGCGCGCCGCCCTCGCCCCGGCGATGTCCCCGGCGGTGGCCCGCGCCGACGACTGGTGCCGAATCGACCTCGGTTTGCCTCGCCGGCGGGGGGTTGCGACGTCAGGGGCCTATACCGGACCCAATCCTCCCCAGCGCCTGTCCGCGCTCGGATCGAGGTCGAAAGTGGTCGTCCCGGGAGTCCTGGGACGGGCGGGCTGCGGGCGGGCGGGTCAGACATCCTGCGTCTGCGGCTGCCAGGGGCGGGCGGACGTGATCATCAGCGCCAGCGCCAGCGCCAGCGCCAGCGTCAGCGTGGCGGCGGCGCCCCCGTGGGCAGCTTCTGGACGCCGAGATCATCGCCTGCACGATGCAGGCCCACCCCTGGAGCGCGGGCACCGGAGAGCAGGCGGCTGATGAGATGGGCGCTGGCAAACGGCGTCAGCATCATGAACACGTCGATCGTCCGTGACGCACTGGTCGGGATCAGGAAGCCCAAGCTCACCGGGGTGGTCGCGTATAGCCACAGCAGCGAAGCCACCAGCAGCGTGAAGCTGAGCAGGTAGAAGCCGGCCAGCCGGCGGGCGCTGGCGCTGATGAAGGCCAGCGTGCACAGGGCGAGGAAGACCGAGGACAGCCAGCCCCAGTTGCCCAGGACCAGGCCGGCCATGGCCTGCGCTGTCGCCTTGAATTGGGGCCACCGGTCGAGGAGAAAGACCGGGCTCAACGCATGTGGCAGCGGCGGCGCCACCGAGTCGCTGACGCCGTGCGCCGCCGCCCACAGTCGCCACGGGGCGATCAGCACGCCGAACAGCACGGCGGCCATCAGCCAGGGACGCATGCGCCCGAGGTCGAGACGGCGCAGCGTCCCGGCGCGGCCGACCAGCAGCGCGACAGCCAGCGCGACGAGGACCAGCCCAGCCGCCACCAGGTCCTCGTCCTTGGTGCTCGCGCCAGCGGCCAGGAGGAGGACTCCGAGCCACAGGTTGCCGCGCTCGGCGCCGTCCAGCCACAGGCCGACGGCCAGGGCCCCGACCCCGACCAGCATGCTGCCGGTGATGTCGGCGTAGCCGGTGCCGATCGCAGTCAATACCGCCGGGATCGTGATCAGGGCGACCAGCGCCACTACGCCGGCCTGCTCGAGCGCCGGGCGCCGCCATCTCCACCAGAGCAGGTGAGCCGCGGTCCAGGCCGTGGCGATCAGCAGCAACC
Source organism: Actinomycetota bacterium (assembly GCA_030948805.1). Taxonomy (GTDB): domain Bacteria; phylum Actinomycetota; class Thermoleophilia; order Solirubrobacterales; family Solirubrobacteraceae; genus Palsa-465. Next base: position 2,379 of record JALYZQ010000099.1, read on the forward strand.
AGAGCTCGGCGTGGAAGAACCTCAGCTCCAGCCGCCCCATGGCGCGATTCATGAGCGCCTCGAGGATGGGCTGGAACAGCGGGTAGAGGTGATGGGCGCGCATCGTCGCCGGGTTGAGGAAGACCTCCGGCCGCAGGCTGTCGTAGTAGGTCAGCGTGACCCCCTTGAACGACCAGATCCGGGCGTCGTCCTGGACCGTGGATAGCCCGCCCAGGGCCAGCGCCCCGTAGAGGACATAAGCGGCGGTGACCGTGGCGCCCATCCAGGCCAGGGGCTGCCGGCGCCTGACCGCCTCCTGGGCCGCGTCCGCCCCACGCCGGCGCGCAACCCCAAGTCCGAAGGCGATCAACCCCGCGGTCACAGCCACCACGATCGCCGTGACCAGGGTGAACGGGATCGCCAGGACCAGCAGGACGACCAGAGCCAGGACCACGACCGCCGTGCCCGTGAGCATGGACGGCCCGAAGGCCAACAGAAAGCCCCATGGGCCGGCCCGGGCCAGCCCCAGCGCGCGCAGGGTGGCAAAGCCGCACAGCGCGGGAACGAGGGCGAGGAGGATGAAACCGGCGACCTCCCTCATCGCGGCCGCCGGTTCGATTGCAGGGCCAGGCCGGGGGCATAGACCCTGACGGCCGGGTCATGGGCGGCGATCCTGGCTTTCATCACCGGCGGGATGGCGCCGAAGGCGATCGTCCAGTCCGCGCGCTGGCCCGGGGCCGCGGGCAGCGCGGGCAGTAGCGCGGAGTACAGGCACACGTCATCGGGCGGCGGGACCAGCGAGATGTCGTACACGGCGCCGACGCCCATCTGGCGCCGGGCCCAGAGCGCGAAGGGAAGCCGCTGCGTGTACAGGTTGCTGCCCGCGCTGACGCCAAGCTCCGAGAAGCACTGATCGCGGCCGGGCTCGGCGCCGACCTCCGCCCGGCGGGCCTGGGACAAAGCCGACACGCTGTCGGGCATCTGGCCAATCGTGAGACTGAGCACTAGTGCCGCGACGACGGCGCCGGAGATGGCGCCCAGCCAGCCGCGGATCTCCCCGCGCCGAACCGCATATGCGACGAGGAGCACCGCGGCCACGATGCCGGCCGTACGCGCGAGGATGGTCAGCAGCTCGTGGGTCAGGCTGATGGAACTGCACCTCCTGGCCGGCCGGGAGCTCCGGCGGCCGGTCGCGCCTGACGGTCTCCGCGTCCGGCTTTTCAGTTGGGCCGGGATTCTCGCTGATTCCGGCCACACGGGATTCTCGGCGCCCCCGCGGACGGGGTCGCGGGTTAGAATCGTGAATCTGGATTCACAGTCGCGATCGAGGAGACGACATTGGACCTCAATGACACGCCCGAGCAGGCCGCCTACCGCGCCGAAGCGCGAGCCTGGCTGGACGAGCACAAGGCTCAGGCCCCTCCACCCTCGGGCTCCTACGAGGATTCGAGCTACATCGACGCCCGGCGCGCCTGGCAGCGCCAGCTCGCTGAGGCCGGGCTGGCGGCTGTCACCTGGCCGGTCGAGGTCGGAGGTCGAGGCCTGGGTCCGATCGAGCAGGTCACGGTCAACCAGGAGATCTCCCGGGCGCAGGTTCCCGGGATTCTCGACGTGATCGGGATCGGGATGCTCGGTCCGTGCCTCATCGCCCACGGGTCAGAGGATCAGAAGAACCGCTACCTCGGTCCGATGCTGCACGGCGATGAGGTCTGGTGTCAGATGTTCTCCGAGCCGGGTGCCGGCTCGGACCTGGCCGCCGTCCAGACCCGCGCCCGGGAGGCCGAGGACGGGAGCTGGACGCTCAGCGGTCAGAAGGTCTGGACCACCAACGCCCAGTTCGCCTCCTACGGCCTGCTGCTGGCTCGCACCGACGCCGATGTGCCCAAGCACAAGGGCCTCACGATGTTCGTCGTGCCGATGGACGCCGACGGGGTGACGGTCCGGGGCTTGCGGCAGATCTCGGGTGAAGCTGAGTTCAATGAGGTGTTCTTCGATGACGTCCACCTCGACGCCGACGCTGTGGTCGGCGGGGTGGGCAACGGCTGGGGCACGGCGCTGACCGTGCTCATGTACGAGCGGCTGACGATCGGCTTTGGCTCGGAGTCCTTCGGCTCGCCCTCCCGGTTGGCCGAGACGCTGGCTGGCGACCCGGCCGCCCGGGCCGACAGCGACGTGCGCCATCGCCTGGGCGAGCTGCTCACCGATCTGATGGCCGTGCGCTTCAACGGCTACCGGGCGTTGACCGCCCTGGCCCAGGGCCAGATTCCCGGCCCCGAGGCCGGGCTGGCCAAGGTGACGATGGTCAACGCGGCAATCGCCGCCAGCGACCTGGGGGCCGACATAGTCGGTCCCGACGCTCTGGATCCCCAGAGCGAGTGGAGCTATCTGATCTCCTTCCTGCCTGGACTGAAGTCGGCCGGCGGCACTGAGCAGATCCTGCGCAACACGATCGGTGAGCGGGTGCTCGGGCTGCCGCCCGAACCCCGGCTGGACAAGAAAGTGCCGTTCAGTGAGCTGCGGGCGGTCGAGAAGCAGGCGGTGGCCTGATGAACTTCGCCCTCTCTGACGAGCAGGTTCTGCTGCGCGAGGCCGCCCGCGGTGCGCTGAGCCGCGTCAAGACCGTCGAAGCCGCGCGCGCCGCGCTGGAGGATCCCGACGCCCTGCCCGATCTGTGGCCGCTTGCCGTGGAGGCCGGCTGGCCCGGTCTGCTGATCGGCGAGGGGCACGGCGGGGCTGGACTGAACGCCTTTGACGCCTTGCTGGTGGCCGAGGAGTGCGGGCGCGTGCTGGCCGCCGTGCCCCTGCTGGGGGCGCTTCCGGCCACGGCGATCCTCGATGCCGCCGGTGATGAGTCACTGGAAGCCGTGGCGTCGGGTGAGCTGCGTCCGGCCTACGTGCCCGCCCGACCGCCGGGGGACCGTGAGCCGAGGTGGACGGTGGACCCGCCCACCGGGCTGGCTCGGGCCGGCGCCCCCCAGGCCACCGTGGACGGGGACCGCGTCCGGCTGGAGGGCAGCGCGGCGTTCGTCCCTGACGCTCCCGCCGCGGGTTTACTGGTGGCGATCGGCGTGACCGGGGACGGCGAGCCGGTGGCTGCCGCCTTGGACCCCGCGGCGGTCGAGGTCACGGCGGTGACCAGGTATGACGCGACCCGCGCGCTGGGTCACGTCACCTTCTCGGGCGCCGAGGGCCGGCGCCTGGACGTGGGTGCCGACGTGCTGGCCGACGCTTGGTACCTGGCCCAGGCCCTGATCGCCGGAGAGTCGATCGGGGCCGTGCAGACTTGCCTGGACACCAGCGTCGCCTACGCCAAGGAGCGCTTCACGTTCGGACGGGCGATCGGTTCCTACCAGGCGGTCAAGCACGAGCTGACCGAGGTCCTGCGACGGCTTGAGAACGCGCGCGGGCTTCAGTACTACGCGGGCTGGGCCCGGGCCTCGGCCCCCCAGGAGTTCCCGCTGGCGGCCAGCGCGGCGCGCTCGGCGGCCGGGGCGGCGCTGGACTTCGCCTCTCGGGCGATGATCAACGTCCACGGGGGGATCGGCGCCACCTGGGAGCACGATGCGCCGCTCTTCTTCCGCCGCGCGCAGCTCTCGAGGCGGCTATTGGGCGGGACCCATGACGCTACCGACCGGGTGGCCGAACGCACGTTGACCGCCGTGCAGGCGGCCTAGCCCATGGCCACGCTTGAAACTGTCAGCAACCCCGAGCGCGAAGTCCTCAACCAGGCGCCTGCCCTGCAGCCGATCGACCTGCTGGGCTCAGACCTCGCCCTGCGCGAGGGGCTGGAGCGCGAGGGCGGGGGCTGGGGGATGGAGGCCGTGCGCGAAGCCGGCATCGTGGCGGGCGGCGTGGAGGCGCGCGAGCACGGACGCCGGGCGGAGCGCAACGAGCCTCGCCTGCTGACCCACGACCGCTACGGCCATCGCATCGACGAGGTGGAGCTCGATCCCTCCTGGCACTGGCTGTTGGCGGGCGCGGTGGACCGGGGGATCCACGGCCTGCCGTGGCGTGAGCAGCGCGCGGGAGCCCACGTCGTCCGTGCCGCACTATTCATGCTTTGGTCCAATGCCAACGCCGGGGTGATGTGCCCGGTGTCGATGA
>JALYZQ010000047.1 GCA_030948805.1 Actinomycetota bacterium
CTGTACTCCTGCTTGTTCTCGATCTGCGGGAGGTCCGATGCGACGGCCATCATCATCCCGAACACCGTCGAGATGAGCGCCAGCGCGCCGAAGCCGGTGAGGATCAGCAGCAGCCGCAGCTTGCGAACGCGCGGGCGTCCGTTCCTGCGCCGGCCGCGGAATCCATCGCCCCCAGTGCCGTTGCCTCCAGAACCGTTCCGGCCCCACCCGCCGCTGCCGCCACCGCGCCACCTGCGCCTGGGACGGGTGAACGGAATGGGGGCATCAAGCTCTTCGCCCTGGGTGGGAATGTCGACGACATCGCTCATGCGATAAGACCGGGCTGAAGGTCGCTGCGGCGCTCCCGGCGACCCCTGACGGGGCAATCAGACCTCTCACCCGGACGGCAGCGGGCGAGGTCCTGCGAGGCCAAGAGTCTAGCATTGGCCGGGATGGGAGAACTGGCTCTGGGGCCGGCCGAGCAGGCCGCCTGGCTCGCGCGAAATGCCGTTGACTGCCTGCCCCGGGGCGAACTGGAGCGCAAGCTCGCGCAGGGACGTCCGCTGCGGGTGAAGTTGGGCATCGACCCCACCGCGCCCGACATCCATCTCGGTCACACGATCGTCCTGCGCAAGCTGCGCGAGTTCCAGGACCTGGGACATCTCATTGTCCTGATCATCGGCGACTACACCGCACGCGTCGGCGATCCGAGCGGGCGATCCGAGCTGCGACCGATGCTCGACGGCGCCGAGATCGAGGCCAATGCGCTGACCTTTCAGGAGCAGGCATTTGCCGTCCTCGACCGCCACCGCGTCGAGGTGAGGCATAACAGCGAGTGGCTTGAGATGCCCATGCAAGCGCTGTTCGCCCTCGCGCGCACGGCGACGGTGGCCCAGATCCTCGAGCGCGAGGATTTCGCCAAGAGGCTGGCTGCGGCCACGCCGGTATCGGTCCTGGAGCTGCTCTACCCGCTGCTCCAAGGCTATGACTCCGTGGCGGTCAACGCCGACGTGGAGCTCGGCGGCACCGATCAGAAATTCAATCTCCTGCTGGCCCGGGATGTGCAGCGTGCTTACGGCATCGCCGAGCAGGTGGTGCTGACCATGCCGATCCTGCCCGGGACCGACGGCGTGCGCCGAATGGGAAAGTCACTGGGCAACTACATTGCCGTCAGGGACTCCGCCGCTGACATCTACGGCAAGACGCTGAGCATTCCTGATCAGGCGCTTGACAGCTGGTACGCGCTGCTCATGGACGACGGCGCCGAGCGGCCGAGCGACCCGCTAACGGCCAAGCGCCAGCTCGCCAGTGTGCTGGCGGCCCGCTTCCACGGCTCAGAGCAGTCCGCGGCTGCCGAAGCCGAGTTCGACAAGGTGCATCGCCGCCACGAGGCGCCAAGCGAGCTGCCTGAGCTGGAGCTCACCGACCAGGATGGTCAGGGTCGGATCCACCTCCCCTTGGTCCTCTCGCACGCGTTCGGGATCTCCACCTCCGAGGCGCGCCGGGCGCTGGTGCAGGGGGGAGTCAGGCTCGATGGGGCCGTGGTCGCTGCTGACCCGCTCGATCTGCCCTCCGCCGAGCTCGACGGCAGGGTGCTGCAGCTGGGCAGGCGGCGGTTTGCCCGTCTGTGGGTGAGGTGAGGCGTTGTCCGTGCACTCCGGCCTTCTGCGACTCGAGACCCCAGGCCAGGGCCACGTCGTCGACATTACCGAGGGGGTGCAGCGAGTCGTCTCCGCCGCTGAGGTAGAGCTGGGAGTTGCGGTCGCGTTTGCGGTGGGATCGACCGTGGCCATTACGACCTTGGAGTACGAGCCCGGCGCCGTCCAGGACATGCGCAGGGTGCTGGACGAGCTCATCCCGGCCGCGGCTGAGTACGAGCACAACCGCCTGAACCATGACTCAAACGCGCACGCGCACGTGCGAGCCGCGCTCATCGGGCCCTCCGAGACGGTGCCGGTGGTGCAGGGTCGGCTCGGGCTCGGGACATGGCAGCAGCTGGTTCTGATCGAGCTCGACGATCGTCCCCGTAGCCGGACGGTCAGCGTCCAGGTGATCTCCTAAGATCTCCCGGGATCGGACCGCCCCCGTTGGTGGCGGGTAGGCGTTTAGTCGCGCTTTCCCGCTGGGCCTGCGCGACGCTATACTCGTCGGTCCGCCCCGGGGCCCTTGGCCGCGGGCGCGCCCCCAGAGGGGAGATCCCTCTCTAAGAGGTGCGACGGTCTTTGAAAACTCAACAGCATGCGCACCCTCGACCGTTCTCGGTTGAGGAGTGTGTCCAGGTTCGAACGCCGTCGTGCCGCGACCCTCGGGTCGGCCGGGCTGGCGGTGCCAGAATTACCCCGTCTTGCGCCCCGGCGCCCTCTCTTGTGTACCGAGGGCCCCTCGTGTGGGTGCAAGGGTCTTGTTCCACCAGGGACAGACCCAGGGTTTTGCTCATGTTTCAGCGGCTTGCCGCGAGAAGCACGAGTGTCATCCCTGACGACTTTCTGTGAAGGGTGAGCCACTTAGGTAGCCCACCCAGCAGTTCTTCACGGAGAGTTTGATCCTGGCTCAGGACGAACGCTGGCGGCGTGCCTAACACATGCAAGTGGAGCGACGAACCAGGCTTCGGCCTGGGGCAAAGCCGCGAACGGGTGAGTAACACGT
>JALYZQ010000185.1 GCA_030948805.1 Actinomycetota bacterium
GGACATCCGCGACCAGCGAGCCGCCCGCCATTCGGCTGCGGTCGCCCGCTTCGCGCGGGACATCGCGATCCAGGTGGGAATGTCAGACGAGCAGGGCGAGCTCGCCCACACCGCCGGTCTGCTGCACGACATCGGGCGCTTCGCACTGTCCGATCGAGTCGCCGAGCGCGGCCGTACCCTGACCGAGGACGACTGGACGGCGATCCAGCGACATCCCGAGCTGGGGGCCGACATGCTGCGCGACCTGGGCATGTACGGCCCGGTCGCTGAGATCGTGCTCGCCCACCACGAGCGCATCGACGGCCGGGGGTATCCGCAGGGGATGGGCGGCGAGGAGATCCCCGAGATCGCCAAGATCATCTCCGTGGCCGAGGTCTACGACACGCTGACCGCCAATGACACCTACCGCACGAGGATGAGCTCCTTCGAGGCCCTCACCGAGCTACGGCGCGTTTCCGGCTCCCAGGTCGAGGCTCGTTACGTGGAGGTGCTGGCCGGACTGCTGACCGGCGAGGGCGTCGACTACCGCCACGCCGATCTGGCCGACTTCGACACCGAGCTCGACATGGAGCGACGGATCCGCGAAGCCAGCGCGGGCGGCTGACCGGCCCGCGCCGGACCGGCCCATCGCGTTTGTTCAGCTTGCCCGGCGCTCGCTGACCGAGTCGCTGCTCTGCTGCTCGAGTGAGCCGACGAACCTCTCGATCTGCTCGCGACTGAAGCGGCGTTGACCACCCGGAGTCCGGTAGGACTGCAGGTAGCCCATGTCAGACCACCGGCGGATCGTGCCCAGCGAGACGCCGAGCGCGTGGGCCGCCTGGGACGTGGACAGGCCGAGGGGACTCCCGTTGAGTTGGTTCATGCCCAGCATTTCAGCCTTATTCCCGAAAGCTGCGCAAAGCTCAATCAACAATTGCACAACCTTTTCGCACGAAGATCATGACCAGCCAACTTTGAGGAGGGAAAACTAGAACATTTGCCGACTCGCGGTGCGGGCTTCTTCGCCGGTCATAAAACCTGCAGGGGACACTTAACCGTGTTTCAGAGCGAGCGCGAGCTCCCACGTCGAGGCGTCGCGCCAAGTCCGAATGCGACGATCTGAGTCGTGCGGCTGAGGCTCTATCACCATCCCGACAGCGCCCGGGTCGCTTACCGCGAGACGGGCACGGGTCCGCCCCTGATCCTGCTGCACTCCCTCGGCCTCTCACACCGGGAGTACGAGCCCATAGTCGCCGCCCTATCGGAGCGCTTTCGCGTCGTGCTGCCCGATCTTCCCCTCCACGGCGACTCCGAGGATCGCCCCCGCCATCCCTACAGCCCGGACTGGCTGGCCGACGTGATCGCCGGCTTCTGCCGCGAGGTGGGAGGACCGCGGCCGATTGTGGCCGGCCATGACATCGGGGCCGAGCTGGCGCTGCTGGCCACCAGCACCGGCCGTCTAAAACCCTCGCGGCTGGTCATCATGCCCAACCGCCTGCACCGGCGCGATGAGTTCGCGACCCAGCGGGCGGCGTGGCGGGCGGCCTGCCGCATCGCGGCGCTACCCGGCCTGGACCGGGTGCTCGCTCACGGTGCCCGCTTGGTGTTCAGACCTTCACTGGGCGCGCGGCTCTCGGTCGAGCACAGCGATGAAGCCCGAGACCTGATGCGCCACGCCTTCGCCGATGTGGGCGGCAACGGCAACCGGGCCCGATCGTGGGCGAAGTTCGTTCGTCGCTGGCCGGTGGAGGCCCAGCGCCAGCTCCTGGATGCCTATCCGAAGCTGGACATGCCGGTGCTGCTGCTGTGGGCCGACGGCGACCCAGCCCATCCCATCGTGGCCGCTGGCGAGGCCCTGGACCTGCTTCCCGATGCCCAGCTGCGCACGCTCCCCGGCACCGGATTTCTGATCGCCTACGACGACCCTGTGGCTGTGGCCCGTGAGCTGATCTCGTTCTGCGGCTGACCGGGGGGAGCGAGTAGCGTTCTTGGTGCCCCCACAATGACTTCGGTCGCAGCACAGCGGCCCCGGGCGGTGTGAAACTTGAAGGAAAGGAATTGGCATGGGCGTTTCAGAGACTGAGCAGCTGTGGGGGGGAGAGACCACCAAGGCGGTGAGCAACTTCCCCATTTCGGGGGAGACTGTGCCGGTGCCCGTGATCCGGTGGCTGGGCCGGATCAAGGGCGCCGCGGCACGCGTCAACGCCGAGCTGGACCTGCTCGACGACACCGTGGCCGAGCGCGTCGCCGCCGCGGCTGACCGGGTGGCCGAGGGGGAGTTCGATGACCAGTTCCCGATCGACGTGTTCCAGACCGGGTCGGGAACGTCGACGAACATGAATGCAAATGAGGTAATCGCCCGGCTCGCCGGCGAGGGCGCACATCCCAATGACCACGTCAACATGGGCCAGTCCTCCAATGACGTGTTCCCGTCCGCCGTTCACCTGGCCGCCCTGGATGAGGCCACCAACGATCTGCTCCCCGCCCTGGAGCGTCTGGAGGCCGCCTTCGCGACCAAGGCGGACGAGTTCCGGGATGTCGTCAAGGCGGGGCGCACCCACCTGATGGATGCCGTGCCGGTCACCCTCGGCTCGGAGTTCTCCGGGTATGCCGCCCAGGTTCGGCTCGGCGCGCGCCGCGTGCGCGGGGCTTTGCCCCAGGTGGCCCAGATCCCGCTGGGGGGCACGGCCACGGGCACCGGCCTGAACACCCACCGGGAGTTCGCCGGTCGAGTCCGCGCGCGGCTGACCGAAGCCAGCGGCTTGGAGATCCGCCCCCCCGAGGATCCGTTCGAGGCCCAGGGCAACCGCGACGCCCTGGTCGAGCTCTCCGGCGCCCTGAAGGTGGTCGCGGTCTCACTGACCAAGATCGCCACTGACCTGGCCATGATGGGCTCCGGCCCGCGGGCGGGGATCGGCGAGCTGTTGCTGCCCGAGCTTCAGAAGGGCTCCTCGATCATGCCCGGCAAGGTCAACCCGGTTCTCCCGGAGGTTGTCCTCCAGGTCTGCGCGCAGATAATCGGCAACGATGCCGCGATCACCATCGGCGGGCTGCAGGGCAACTTCGAGCTCAACGTCCGCGTGCCCCTGCTGGCCCGCAACCTGCTGGAGTCGATCCGGCTGCTGGCCTCGACCTCACGGGCCTTTGCCGAGAAGTGCGTAGAGGGCATCCAGGCCAACGAAGAGGGCTGCCACCGCTCCGCAGAGTCCACCCTGGCCGCGGCCACCGCGCTCAACCCCTACATCGGATATGACAAGGGTGCGGAGATCGTCAAGGAGGCCGCCACCTCGGGCCGGATGCTGCGGGAGGTCGCCTCCGAGCACGGCGTCGATGAGCAGACCTACGAGAAGGCCATGGACCTGCGCAAGATGGCCCAGGGCAACCTCTAGACTGACGCCCTCGTAGTCCGGCTCGCCAGCCCGATCCCCGGGGCGGTTCCTGGCGCACACCTCCGCCCCGCGGGGGAGGTGCGCGCAGACAGCCGCGGAAACCACAGCCCTGGGCGCACACCTCGGCAACTTGGGCGGGGTGTGCGCAGAGGGGCGGGTCGGGGGCGCCGCTCAGGTGGGCGCCGCTCAGGTGAGCGTCACTCAGGCCCAGGCGCTCAGGTGGCGACGATCTCGGCGCCCAGCTCCTCGGAGATGGCCACGTCGACCGAGTAGTCGATCGGGACCACGATCAGCGAGGGGACATCGAGGGCCAGCGCCGCGGCCAGGCGCTGGGAGAACTCCTCGGCGCTGCCACAGCGCCAGGCCGGAACCCCGAACGCCTCGGCCAGCTTGACGAAGTCGGGGTTGCCGAAGTCCACGCCGAAGTGGCGCCCGAACTTCTTGTCCTGCTTCCACACGATGGAGCCGAACTGGCCGTTCTCCCACACGACGTTGACCACCGGGGTCTTCAGGCGGGCCGCCGTCTCGAGCTCCTGGCAGTTCATGAGAAAGCCGCCGTCTCCGCTGACCGTGACCACATGGCGACGCGGGTCGACCATCTTGGCGGCGATCGCCGTGGGCAGCGCAAAGCCCATCCCGGCCAGCCCGTTGGCGATCAACACCGTCCCGGGCTCGTGGGCGGGGAACATCCGCCCAATCCACAGCTTGTGCAGACCGACATCTGAGACCAGCAGGTCGCCGGGGCCCAGCGCGTCGCGGATGTCGGCCAGGACGCGCGGAGGCCGCATCGGAAAATGGCTGTCCTGGCGGGCGTCGGTCAAGGCTCCGAGGACCAGCTCGCGCAGTCGGTCTGACCCTGCCGGCACCGACGGCGAGCGCTGACACCCGGCGGCCAGGCGGCCCAGGATGTGGGCTACGTCGCCGACCAGCTCGACCTCGGGAATGAAGAACTCGTCGACCTCGGCGGCCACGGTGTCGATCATCACGATCCGCTTGTCCTTGCCCGGGTTCCAGTGCTCGGGGGCATGCTCGACGAGGTCGTAGCCGACCGTGATCACGACGTCGGCGTCATCGAAGCCGGCCATCGCGTAGTCGCGGGACTGCAGCCCCACCGTGCCCAGCGCGTGCGGGTCCTCGTAGTCCAGCAGGCCCTTGGCCATGAACGTCTCGGCCACGGGGATGCCAGTGGTGTGCACGAACGCGCGCAGGGCTCGGCTGGCGTGCGTGCGGATGGCTCCGTTGCCGGCCAGGATGATCGGGTTCTCGGCGCCCAGGATGAGCTCCGTGGCCCGGCTCAGCTCGGTCAGCCCCGGCTCGGGACGGACCGGCGCGTGATGGGGCAGCGGGGTGGCGTCCACCGGTCGGCCCATGACGTCCTCGGGAAGCTCTAGGTGTGTCGAGCCCGGTTTCTCGGATTCGGCAACTTTGAAGGCCTTTCGGACCACCTCAGGGACGATCTCGGGGCTCGAAACCCGTGCATTCCACTTCACGACCGGTCGCATGATGCCGATAAGGTCGATGTACTGATGTGACTCCTTGTGCATGCGCTCGAGGTCTGACTGCCCGGTCAGAGCGACCAGCGGCGCCCGGTCCAGGAACGCGTCGGCGACCGCCGTCACCAGATTGGTGGCACCCGGTCCGAGCGTTCCCAGGCACACGCCGGCGCGACCCGTCAGACGGCCGTAGGCATCGGCCATGTAGGCCCCGCCCTGCTCATGGCGGACGGGAATGAACTGCACGGTGGAGTCGGCCAGTGACTCGTTCAGATCCAGAGTCTCCTCACCCGGGATGCCGAACACGTACTGCACGCCTTCAGCCTCCAGGCACTCGACGAAGACTTCCGACGCCTTGCGCTCGCTCACTCCAGCACCGTATCTCAACCGCGCCTGGCGCCCGCTGCTGATCGCTGCCTGCCTGGTCGGCGTGGCCTTGGGCGCCTCCAGCGCGCGGGCGGCCAGCACCCTCTACATCCGTGGGGGCGGGGCCGGCCACGGGATCGGCATGAGTCAATACGGCGCCTACGGGTATGCCCTGCACGGTCAGGACTATCGCTTCATCCTCGCTCACTACTACCAGGGCACGGCCCTGGGTCAGGTCAACCCCCAGCAGCGGGTCCGCGTTCTGCTGGTCACTGGATCAGCCGCGTTCTCGGGGGCGACCAAGGCAGGGGGCATTACCCTGAAGGCCGCGCTGACCTACCAGGCGCGCCCCGCGGCCGGCGGTCGCGTGCAGATCCTCACCCCGGCGGGCAAGCGGGTCGGCCGCGCCGCCGCGGCTCCGCTGACCGTCAGCGGTCTGGGGCCGCTTCACGTGCCCGGACGCGGCAGCTACCGCGGCACCCTGGAGCTCAGACCCGACGGCTCCGGAGGCGTGCAGACCGTCGACGCGGTTGGTCTGGACGACTACGTGCGCGGCGTGGTGGCGGCTGAGATGCCCGCCGGCTGGTCGCCCCAGGCTCTCGCGGCCCAGGCGGTGGCGGCGCGCACCTATGCGATCACGACCGCCGTGGGGGGCAACGGCTACGACCTCTACGATGACACGCGCTCGCAGATGTATGGCGGCCTGAGCGCCGAGACTCCGGCCACCGATGCAGCGGTGGCCGCCACGCGGGGCCAGGTCGTCACCTACCAAGGGCGCCCGGCGGTGACCTA
>JALYZQ010000187.1 GCA_030948805.1 Actinomycetota bacterium
TGGCCGGGCCGCGCACGGTTTTTGGTTCGCTTTGGAGCGCGGCGAGATCGGCGCTTTCGAAGACGGAAAAGCTAGCCAGCTCAGCCGCAGGATTAGCGGCGAAAAGGCGACCGGCCGCGACGAGCGAGAATGCGGCGATGAAGAAGAAAACGCGTGGAGTCTGCACGGTGAAAACCTTGCGGCACAGGAGCGGTTTGCAAGGATTCTTCGATCCGACGGTGAGTGGCAACATGCTTCCTGAGACGCTGCCGCGGCGCGCGCATTCACCTTTCGCCGCGCGGTGGGCGGGAGGGGTTGGCTTCGCGCGAATCGCCAGCATAGTGCGGGGCGTTCCGCCATGTCTGAGCCTGTCATCCATCTCGACCGCCTGACCAAGCGCTATGGGGATTTCACCGCCGTGCATGAGCTCTCGCTCTCGGTCGCGCGCGGCTCGATCTTCGGTTTTCTGGGCGCGAACGGCGCCGGTAAAACGACCACCATTCGCATGCTCTGCGGTCTCGTCCGCCCCACCAGCGGGAAGGGATCGATCGTGGGCCATGATGTCTGGCGCGATCGGCACATCGCGCGGGAAAAGTTCGGCTACGTCGCGCAACGGTTCAGTCTTTATCGCGACCTGACGGTGGACGAGAACCTGCGCTTTTTCGCGGGCGCATCGCGCGTCCCGCGTGCTCAGATTGAGGGACGAATCCAGCGTCTCCTCGCCCTGACTGACCTCGTGGAAAAACGGAAAGTCGCTGCCGGCAGCCTCTCCGGGGGAATGCGCCAATTGCTCGCCGTCGCCTGCGCGCTCATTCACGAGCCGCCGCTTTTATTCCTCGATGAGCCGACCTCGGGCCTCGATCCGCTGCATCGTCAGCAGATGTGGAATCTGCTCTACGACCTGAGCAACACCGGCATCACCATCTTCATCACGACTCACTACATGGACGAAGCCGAGCGCTGCACCGACGCCGGCTTCATCGATCAGGGCCGACTGCTCGCGCAAGCCTCGCCGCGCGCCTTCATTTCCAGCTTCAACACGAAGCTGCTCGAGCTCGACGTCGACCCGGTTATGCCTGCGCTCGTGCGTCTGCGCGCTGAGCCGGACGTGCTCGGTGTCTCGCTGCGCTCCGGCCGCCTGCGCATCTACGCGGCGGACCCTGCGAAGCTGCTCCGGCGCTGGCATGAGCGGTGGCCCTAGCCGGTTGCGCCCTGCTCGCCCCCGCCGCCCAGGCCGACACCCCGCCGGGGATTTCGCCGGCGTCGGCCTCGACAACACGGTCCCCCCAGCCAGGCGAGACGCTGACCGAAGTGCCGCCCACGTGGTCCGGCCCCCACAGCAGCGCGTACATCGTTGTCCAGTGGTACGACTGCGACCGCTCCGGCAACCACTGCAGTCCAATTCCGGGCGCCTTCACCCCCAACCCCAGCACTCCGCCCACCTACACCGTCCACACCACCGACGCTGGCTCCAGGATCGAGGTGTCGTGGCAAGACAACACCGGTCCCGCGCAGTTCTCGGGACCGACCCTCGTCGTCGGCTTGCCTGTGAACAACTCACCGCCCACGATCTCCGGCATCCCCCAACAGGGCCGCACGCTGACCGCGAACCCAGGATCGTGGACCGCCAGCCCCAACTCATATAGCTACCAATGGCTGCGCTGCGACCACACAGGCAGCGGCTGCCAGACGATTCTCGGCGCGAAGAGCCCGTCCTACAAGCTGGTCAAACGCGACGTTGGCTCAACGATCGAGGTGCAGGTGACCGCGACCAACTCGGTCGGCTCAGGCACGGCGAACTCCGCCGCGACCGCAGTCGTAGGGCCGCCGTCTCCATACGATATTGGCCAGCCCAACAGCATCGGCACCATTCGGGCCACGATGAGCTGGGAGTTCCTCTACGGGCCGAACTACACACGTGTTCTGGCCCTGGCCGTGCACCGGGCGAGTGTCGGGACCACAATCAAGGTCGGATGCCGCGGCCGGGGCTGCCCGTTCACCCGCCGCTCCACCGTTGTCGCCAAGCGCGGGCGCTGCGCCCACGTGACAGGCCGCCGGTGTGGGACCAAGCCGCGGACCGTCAATCTCTGGTCCTGGTTTCGCTACCGGCACCTTCATCCCCCTGCGACGTTCACCGTCGGGCTGACGCGCCGCGGCGTCGTCGGCAAGCAGTACGTGTTCAGGACCCGACCGGGGCACGGCCCCCGCATCCGGATCCTCTGTCTGCCTCCAGGAGCCAGGCACGCCCGAGTGCGCTGCTGAGCGCCCGCCCCATCAAGAGCGGTTGCGCGCCCGGCTGGGCGCGACCCGGGGCGGCTCGCCGCTCTGCTTGCGATAGTGCGGCGGCCACGGAGCGTCGCCCAATCCGCTGTCTTCATCGCGCTGGGCCTGGGCCAGGAGCGCCTCCAGGGAGCCGGCGTGGGCGTCGATGTCGGCCGAGGGATCGCCGCGCCGGGCCACCAGTGAGGGCACGGTGTCGATCCGCAGCTCCTCCGGTTCGACGTCGGGAACCTCGTCCCATCGCAGCGGCGTCGAGACGCGGGCATCGGGGGTGGGCCGCACGCTGTAAGCGCAGGCCACCGTGCGGTCACGGGCGTTCTGGTTGTAGTCCACGAACACGCCGTGGCGCTCCTCCTTCCACCACTTGCTGGTGGCGATGTCCGGAGCGCGTCGCTCCACCTCGCGGGCCAGAGCGACAGCGGCCCGCCGCACGGCGATGAAGTCGTGCTGCGGATGTACGCGCACGTTGATGTGAATGCCGCGTGACCCGCTGGTCTTGGGGAACCCGGTCAGGCCGTGGTCTGCCAAAACCTCACCCGCCACGAGGGCCACCCGGCGCACGTCGTCCCAGCTCGCTTCCGGCGTCGGGTCCAGATCCACGCGCAGCTCGTCGGGATGATCGAGGTCGGGCAGGCGCACCGCCCACGGGTTCCAGTCGATCACCCCCAGGTTGACCCCCCACAACAGGTGCGCAGCGTCGTTGGGCAGGAGCTCGCGGGCCGTACGGCCACTGGGGAACCTGACTTCGGTCGTCTGCAGCCACTCGGGGGCCGAGTCAGGCACCCGCTTTTGAAAGAACGGCTTCTTGTCTGCCCCGTCTACGAAGCGCTTGAGGACCGTGGGCCGGTCGCGCAGCTGGTTGACGACGGGTTCAGCCAGCTCCAGGTAGTAGCGGGCCAGGTCGAGCTTGGTTATCTGCGGGCCGGCGAAGAACACCTTGCCCGGGTTGGAGAGCCGGACCTCGATCCCGGCCGCCTTGATCAGCTCGTACTCGGCCATGCCTGGAGGATGACGGATACTGACGGCGTGAGTCCGACCGCCGGTGTTCCCGATCCGGTCCTGGTCGCCCCGGACGCCTTCAAGGGCACGCTGAGCGCAACCGAGGTCGCCGCGGCGATCGGGTCAGGGCTGCGAGATGGTGGGCGTGCGGTGGATCTGTGCCCGATCGCCGACGGTGGAGAGGGCACGCTTGACGTGCTGGCCCCGCACTTGGGTGCGCAGCTGCGCACAACTCGGGTCTCTGACCCCCTGGGCCGTGAGATCGAGGCTGGCTTTGCCGTCGGCGACGGGCTGGCCGTGGTGGAGACTGCCGCGGCCAGCGGCTTGCACCTCATCCCCGAGCGTCGCCGGGACGCCTTCAAGGCTCAGACCGAGGGCACCGGTGAGCTGATCCTGGCCGCCGTGCGGGCCGGGGCGGGGACCGTCTACCTCGGGGTGGGTGGCACCGCCACCACCGACGGAGGGGCGGGGGCGGTCCGCGCCATAGAGCGCGGTGGCGGTCTCAGGGAGGCCGAGTTGATCGTTCTCTGTGACGTTCGGACGGAGTTCCAGGACGCCGCTCGGGTGTTCGGGCCCCAAAAGGGAGCCGACGCCGCGACGGTGCGCCGCCTCGGTGCCCGCCTGCAGGCGATGGCCCGTCGGGCGCGGCGTGACCCGCGCGGAGTCCCGATGACCGGAGCCGCCGGCGGGCTGGCCGGCGGGTTGTGGGCACGCTACGGAGCACGACTGATCCCCGGCGCGGCCTTCATCCTCGACGCACTGGGGTTCGAGCGGCGCATGCTGGCCGCTCACGCGGTGATCACCGGCGAGGGCCGCCTGGACGACCAGAGCCTGGTCGGCAAAGCGGTGTCCGAGGTGGCCACGCGCGCCCGTCAGTCCGGAGTGCCCTGCCACGCCGTGGTCGGTGAGAACGACCTGGATCGCTTCGGGGCGCGCATCCTCGACCTGCAGACCGTGACCGAGGCCCGCACCCGGCCGGCGCTGCGGAAGGCCGGACGCCGCCTGGCCCGAGTCATCTAGACCGCTCTCAGCAGCGGCGCCCGATGGGCGCGTCAGAGCCCTGGCGGTGCACGCCGGCCAGGATCGCGCTGCCCAGGGAGGCCAAAAAGCGCGCCATCTCACGGCCCGAGTTGGTCACTCGACCCTCGCGGTAGCAGGGATAGGCCCGCGGTGATCCGTACTGATCGGCCCAGCCCCACTCGGTGAAGGGATAACCCGGCAGCGCAGTGGCGATCCGCTGTCCCGCGTGCACGATTGTCCCCGCGGGCAGCAGGCCCTTGAGGTGCTCGGCCACGTAGATGATGTCTCCGGCGTGGCTACCGGCGGTGAGCTGGTAGTAGATGTAGTGCTTGCCGGGCCAGCGCGCGTGGGAGTCCGAGCCCAGGATCACGGCGTCGCCCACAGCCAGCACGGGCGTGCGCGCGCTCGCGATCATGTCGACTCCCATGTCGGTGCGCGACACCGACCAGGCTGGGCTTCGAAACGGGTTGACGTAAGCCGAGGCCGAAGTAGCGCGCGGGCGTGAGGCCACGGCGGTCGCGCTGATGGGCAGGGCGCCGATGAGGGCCAGAGCGGTTATGGCGGCAGCGAGGCGACTTCTCACAACCTCCGGTGTAACGGCAGGGCGGCGGCATGACTTGAATGGCGCTGGACGCCCAGTGGGACGAAGTCAGTCCGCGCCGTCCCAGATCACGTCCAGACGAGGGGGTTTGCGAAACACCAGTCCCCGGATCGCCGGGACACACCGGGGGTCCAGCCGGGGCGGGTCGCTGAGCAGAGCCGCCAGCGCGGCGCGGGTCTCCAACCGGGCCAGATGCACGCCGACGCACACGTGAGGTCCCTGGGCGAAAGCCAGATGGCGGTTGTGCGGTCGCCCGGGCTCAAAGCGGTCGGGAGCGGTGAACTGCCGGGGGTCCCGGTTGGCGGCGGCGATCGACAGCCGAACCAGATCTCCCTTGGAGATCGACGCGCCCTCCAGCTCGAGGTCCTCGGTGGCGTAGCGGTCGACGACCGCCGCTGCCGGCTCCATGCGCAGTGACTCCTCGATGGCTGCGTCCAGGGCCGCCGGATCCCGGCGGGCGCGCTGGAGCGCGGGCTGGTGCTCGAGCAGCATGAGGGCCGCGTTGGCGATCATTCCCTCAGTCGTCTCAATGCCGCCGAACAGCAACACGGCGGCATCGGAGACGATCTGCTCCGCCGTCAGAGTGGCCCGCGCGGCGGCGTCGGCGAGCAGCGAGTCGTTCCCGGTCCCGTCCCCGTCCTCGCCCCCGTCGATGACCTCCTGCAGGTGCGCGCGAAGTTGGGCAAAGGCCTGGCGCCCGGCCTGCGAAGGCGGCCGACCCGCGGTCATCCCGTCCACCGAGGAGACGATGGCCTGGTACCAGCCCAGCACGCGCCGGGCCGAGTCAGCCCGGAGACCGAGCGCCCGGGTCACGATCGCTGCTGCCATCGGGCTAGCGAAGTCCCCGCGCAGTTCGCCGTGGCCGCGCTCGGTCAGCCCCGACAGCAGGCGCGCGGCTTCGACCTGCGCGGCGTCGGCGAAGCGCTCGTGCACCGGACCGGGCCGGAAAGGACCCATGAACGGCGCCCGATGGCGGGCATGCTCAGAGCCGTCGAGGCTCAGCATGCTGGGGCCGATCACCCTGGCGGTGGTAAAGCGCGGGTCATCGACGGTGAAGGCGCCGTCGTCACGCATCGCCCTGAGGACCAGGTCGTGGCGGGTGACCAGCCAGCCATCCAGACAGGGCAGCCAGGACACCGGTTCGGATTCCCGCAGCCGGGCATGGACGGCGTGGGGGTCACGGTCCAGCTGCCCCAGGGTCACTGCCGCGCCGCGCGGAAAGTTTGCCGTGGGGGAGGCCATCGGTCAGATTGTGACCTCAGTCCGTTGGCGGCTGGCAGCCCAGGGTCCGAAGGTGGCGCACGAACGCGGGGTGGTCGCGTTCGGGAGAGAAGGGATCGCTTCCGTCGCGCAGCAGCGCGGCCACGCGCTCAAGGTCGCAGAGCAGGGCCAGCTTCCCGGGGGGATCGTCCCACTCGCCGGCGTCATAGCGGCTGGCCCACGCGGCCAGCGCGGCCAGGGTCTCGAGCTGTACCTCGTCCTCCCACCAGCCCGAGCGGACGGCCAGCCGGTAGCGCCCCCGGAGGGCACACACGTCGCTCCACAGACGCTCGAACCACAGCCAACGTTCGCGGGGATAGAGGCCGCGCCAGGTCAGCGGCCAGCGCCCGGCCTCGGCGTCGCCGTAATCCTCAGGGCCGGGGACGCCCGACGGGGCCACGTCGCTCACGCCGCGGCCAGCCGGCGCAGCCGGCGGTCGGCAAACCACATCCGCAGCTGGACCTCGGCCGGCGGCATGCGCCCGTAGAGCAGCAGGGCGTGGCGGTCGGGGAGCCGGCGCAGGGCTTCGGG
>JALYZQ010000192.1 GCA_030948805.1 Actinomycetota bacterium
GGCATGGGAAGCGGCCAGACATGACTGCGTTTACACAGATCGGGGTGGTCGGAGCCGGGTTCATGGGCTCGGGGATCGCCGAATCGGCAGCCGCCGCCGGGGTGCACGCGATCGTGCACGAGCCCGATCAAGCTCCGCTGACGCGGTCGCGCAAGGCCCTGGAGACCTCGGTAGCCAGAGGGGTGTCGCGGAAGCGGCTGGACCAGGAGGCGGCCGAGGCGTTGATGCAACGCGTCAGCTACACGACCGAAATCGAGGAGCTCGGCCGCGTGCAAGCTGTGCTGGAGGCAGTGACCGAGGATCCACGGGTCAAGGGCAAGTTGTTCGCCCAACTGGATCAGCTTCTGCCCGAGGCGGCCTTCCTGGCCTCCAACACGTCCTCGATCCCGATAGCCGAGCTGGCGGCATGGACGCAACGTCCAGACCGCGTGCTGGGCCTGCACTTCTTCTCTCCGGTCCCGGTGATGAAGCTGATAGAGGTGGTCTCAGCCCTGGACACTTCCGAGGAGGCGCTGGCCCACGCCGAGGCCTTCGCCGAGCAGCTGGGCAAGCGCGCGATTCGGACCAAGGACCGCTCCGGATTCATCGTCAACATGCTTCTCGTCCCTTACCTGATGGCCGCCGTGCGCATGTACGAGGACGGGTTTGCCACGCGCGAGGACATAGACGAGGGGATGCGACTCGGGTGCGGTCATCCGATGGGCCCCCTGACCCTGTGCGACTTCATCGGCCTGGACGTGCTCTACGCGGTCTGCGACTCGCTCTATGAGGAGTTCAAGCGCTCGGAATACGCCCCTCCCCCGCTGCTCAAGCGGATGGTCGTCTCCGGTCACCACGGCCGCAAGACGGGTCGCGGTTTCTACGAGTACTAGGTTTCGTGTTCTCCCGGGGCGGAGATAGGTCTTGAGTATGAGCACACCAATCGTCGCCAACTCGGGAACCTTCGACATCGGTGGGAACACCGCCGTCAACCGCCTCGGTTTCGGGGCCATGCAGCTCACCGGCTCGGGAGTCTGGGGGCCGCCGGACGATCCCGAGGAGGCCGTGCGCGTGCTCAGGCGCGCCGTCGAGCTCGGGGTGAACTTCATCGACACGGCCGACTCCTACGGACCGTTCGTGGCCGAGGAGCTGATCCACGAGGCCTTGTATCCCTACCCCGACGGTCTGGTCATCGCCACCAAGGCGGGCCTGACCCGGGCCGGGCCGGGTGACTGGCGCCCGGTGGGGCGACCGGAGTACCTGCGCCAGCAGTGCGAGCTGAGCCTGCGCCATCTGGGCCTAGAACGAATCGAGCTCTATCAGCTGCACCGCATCGACGCCAAGGTCCCGGTCGCCGAGTCGGTCGGTGAGCTCGAGGCGCTGCGGCAGGAAGGAAAGATCCGGCACATCGGGCTCTCCGAGGTCAGCGTCGAGGAGCTGAAGGAGGCACAGGAGACGGCAGAGATCGTCTCTGTGCAGAACCTGTTCAATCTGACCAACCGGTCGGCCGAACCCTTGCTCGAGCACTGCGAGGCGGAAGGGATAGCGTTCATCCCCTGGTTCCCGCTGGCCACGGGTGAGCTGGCCAACGAAGGCGGTCCGGCCGCCCAGCTCAGTGAGGAGACCGGAGCCACGCCCTCGCAGCTGGCGCTGGCCTGGCTTCTGCGCCGCTCGCCGGTGATGTTGCCGATTCCGGGGACCTCGACGGTGTCGCACCTGAAGGAGAACCTGGCTGCCGCCGCCGTGGAGCTCAGCGATGAGCAGTTCCAGATCCTGAGCGACGCCGGCCAATAGGGTCCCGCGGGCGGCCGCCCGGCAATAGCCGCAACTTGGATGGGGCGCGCGCTGTTCTAGCCCCATGACCCCGACGCGCTCAGGGCGCCTGTTGACAGCGGCCATGCTGGCCGGCGTGCTGATGACGGGCGTTGCCTTGATCCGTGCGGCGACAGCTTGGGGTGCCCGCGGGCAGGCGGCGATCATCCAGGACGGACGCATCTTGTCTGACCCCGCCGGCTACCTGGCTCGCTTCCGGGCCCTGGGCGCGAGCACGGTGCGGGTGGTCGTGCTCTGGGACCACGTGGCGCCGCAACCGGAGGCCCGGCGGATGCCCTCGGGCTTCGAGGGTGGGGATCCCGACTCGTATCCGGATTCCGGCTGGGCCCCGTATGACCGAGTCGTCACCGAAGCCGCGCGGGACGGAATCACACTCGAGTTCACGATCACCGGGGGGGCGCCGCTGTGGGCGGAGGGGGCTCGGATCGCCCCACCGGGGGCAAGCCACCATTTCGCATGGAAGCCCAACGCCCGTCTGTTCGGACAGTTCGTCCACGCTGTGGGAGAGCGCTACAGCGGCCGCTTCACTCCCGCGAGCTCCTCGACACCGCTGCCCGCCGTGCACTTCTGGTCACTGTGGAATGAGCCCAACTTCGGTCAGGACCTCGGCCCACAGGCGATCGATGGCTCGTCGGTCTCTGTGGCTCCGGGCATGTACCGACGCCTTCTCGACGCCGGCTGGAGCGCCCTGCACAACACCGGCCACGGCCGCGACAAGATCCTCATCGGTGGCTTCGCGGCCCAGGGGCTCAGCCACCGGCCGTCGAAGCGGTTCCCGCAGGGCCTACCAGGTAACTACGGGCAGACCAAGCCGCTGAAGTTCGTCCACACCCTGTACTGCCTGGACGACAGCTACCACCGCCTGCGGGGTCGCTACGCGCAGGCCCGCGGATGTCCGGCGACCGCTGCGGCGTCACGACGTTTCCGGGCCCAGAATCCCGGCCTGTTCAAAGCCGGCGGTGTCGCTGACCACCCCTATCCAGGCGGCTTGTCGCCGCTCGGGGGCGCGCACACGGACCCCAGCTATGCCGGCTTCCCGCAGCTGGGCAGGCTCGAACGGACGTTGGACCGCGTCAACCGCGCCTACGGCTCGCGTACGCGCTACCAGATCTACAGCGACGAGTTCGGCTACATCACGCGGCCCCCGCAGACCGCCCCCTACGTCTCACCGGCGCAGGCCGCGTATTACCTGAACTGGACGGAGTACCTGAGCTGGCGCAGCCCGCGGGTGGCCAGCTACGCGCAGTACCTGCTCGACGATCCCCCACCGACGGCGGGGCAGGCGGGGTTCGCCAGCGGCCTGCTCACGGCCAGCGACCACCCCAAGGCGACCTATTACGCGTACCGGCTGCCGCTATTCCTTCCCCGTACCGCACTGCGACGCGGGAAGGCCGGCGTGGTCTGGGGTGACGTCCGCCCGGCCCGCTTCATGCAGCTCGACACCGGCGCGACCCAGACGGTGCAGATCCAGCTCCAGGCCCACCGCCGCGGGCGGTTTCGTACCCTGCGCACGGTCCCGGTAACCGACCCGCGGGGCTATCTCTACCTGCGCATGGCCTTCCCCGAGAGCGGGAACGCTCGTTTGGCCTATACGTATCCCGCCGCCGACGCGCTGCTCCCCCTGCACCTGCTGGGCACAACGGTCTACAGCCGAATAGTGCGGCTCGACGTCCGATGAACGGTCAGACCGCAGCTGCGGCCAAGCTGCCCGGTGGCCTTTCTATCCTTGAGTGATGGCCCCAGTGAACGCAACTGACCGCGCACGATGAACCCTCAACGGACCCAGGCCTATCGCCGGGTCATGCACACGACTTGGCGAGCTCGGTCCGGCCAAGCTCCAGGGGTCCGAGCAGGACCGGATTCGCGACGCCGCGGACACGTTGATCTTCGCCACCGAGCCGTCAGCCGACGCCGAGGCCCAGGCCGCGATGCTCGACGCCACCGAGCTGTGTCACACGCTGGTCTCCAGTGGCCGCTGGGAGCCCGCCGCCGCCGCACGGCTGGCTGACGACGTCCGCCAATGTGGCCCGCGGACTGACGCTGAGCGCCAGGCCGCCTAGTCCCAGCCCTTTGCGCGACCCGCCGCGCGACAGACGGCGCAGCGAAGTTCTCCATCCCCGCTAAGAGCTCATCGCCCTCCGGCCGATAAAGCCGTGTGATGTTCCGCACGCTGCTCATCTACTTCATCCTTCTTCGGCTTCGCCGCTCGTCGCCCGAGATGTTTGACGGCTCGCGCGCGCTCGCGGCGATCAATGCCTGCATCGCCGAGGAGCTGGCCGCCTACCAGCCGCTGGGCGAGCCCGGATCGCTGCCCGGCGCGCGGCTGGCCTGAGCGGCAAGGCAGACAATGTCGGAGTGCCATCCGAAGGGCGCGGTTCTCGCTGGCGCGCCCACACCGATCGAACGTGCGCGTGCTTTCGTCTCCTTGGGCATCCGGTTGCGGCGCGAACGGCGGCACCTGGAGGCGCGCGATCTCCTGGGTTTGGGTCTCGACCTGGCCCATCGAAACGGGGCCCTGCTGCTCGCCCAGCAGGCTCGCGATGAGCTGGTGGCGGCGGGCGGCAAGCCGCGGCGCAACGCACGCTACGGCGTTGGGGGCGCTGACCGGGCGGGAGCTTCGCGTCGCGGCCCTGGGGGCGGAGGGACGAACAAACCGCGAGATTGCCAAGGGCTTGTTTCTCTCGCCGCGAACCGTCGAGCAGCACCTGAGCAACGTCTATCGGAAGTTGGGCATCGCCTCGCGCGATCAGCTCGGCACCGTGCTGGCCGGTCACGGAGAGGACACTCGGGAGCCGTCTGACTCCGTGGAACAATCTAGGAATGCGGGCGATCGTCATTGGTACCGCTGCCGCCTTGGTCGTCGTGGTTGCCCTGGGAGTCGGCCTCGGGACGACCAGTGGTTCCTCCCGACGAATCAATTCCGGAATCAAGGGGCGAGCATTGTTTGGCCCGACCTGCCCGGTGCAGCGACCGGGCAACAGCTGCACGCGTCCCTACCGGGCACGGATGACGGTCCGGCGCGAGCCGTCGGGCTCCATGGCGCTACGGCTGCGAGCCGCGCGCGACGGTCGCTTCACCGCCCGGCTCTCGCCCGGGCGCTACCTGTTGCAGCCTCGCAACAGTAAGCCCTTCCCGCGTGCGTCCTCGCAGGTGGTGAGGGTCGCCCCGGATCGCTTCACCCAGGTGACCATTCGCTTCGATAGCGGGATCCGCTGACGGATCCGAGATCTGAGGGCTATCAGTGGGTCGGTGCCTCCAGCACGCGGGTGCCCCAGTTTCTCTGTCGATTGGATGTCTGGCTGGCCCTCGGCGGTATGTATTCGGTGGCCATCCACACCGACTTGCCTGAGGGATCGAGCACCGCCCAGGAGTAGTCGCCCCATCGAGTGGCTGCTGGGTCGTAGCTCCCCGTCCCGGCGGCGGCGACGTTGACGGGCCCGAAGGACCTCCCGCCTGCGGGCATCACCGAGTAGGCGGCGCTGGGGTAGTAGCGGCTGCCGGTCAGAGTGATCACCATGGCGGCCTGGCCCGACGGGCTGACCTGCAGAGCCGGGTACAGGAGGTTGCTTCCGGCGACCGTCACGTATCCCTGACGCCGCATCTGGGCGCTGCCGAGAACGTTGCCCCTGAGCGCCGGGTGGACGTCGAACCACGCAGCCCCGGCGCGAGCCGTGGGATCGTTGGGAATCGTTACCGACGTGGTCAGCTCGCCCCACACGTCACCGTTGATGGACTGGGTCTGCTGCATCCGATCATCGCCGGAATCGATCAGGCTGGTCGAGCCGCGCTGCTGCGCGCCGGGCGGGATGGCGTAGGCCTGCGAGGGGATCACCAGGCTCGACAGCGTCGGCCTGCCGCCTGTGGCCACGGCACCACGGTTGGTCATAGCCCACACTCCGACCCGCTGGTCAAAAGTGCCGTTGGGGTCAAGCGAGTTGAGGAAGTACTCAGCCGGCGGGGTACCGGTCGTGAGTGCCGGTTGGACGGAGGAGGCGATGGCGCCGCCGATGTGCAGGTTGTCGAAGTGAACGAAATGCGCCGGTGTGCTGGGTGGTGCGAACTGCGTGAGGTCGCGCTTGGCGACCGCGTAGATCTGGGCGCCGTTGTACTGCGGTCCCTGGAGGGAGAACTCATTGGTCGTGATGTAGATGTTCTGGGAGTCGATGCCGAGCGTCGGTTGGTCTCCAAGGCACGGGCAGCCCGCATGCCTGGGACCGGTCCGGCCACCGGTGTCGGTGGTGTTGATCTGGT
>JALYZQ010000199.1 GCA_030948805.1 Actinomycetota bacterium
GATGGCCGACAGGCCGCGCCCCATGCCGCGCTGACGCTCAGCCACGAGCGGCCACCTCCTTGGCCAGCTCAAAGTAAGCATCGGCGCCCGCGCAGTGCGGGTCGTAGTGGATGACCGGTTGCCCGAAGCTCGGGGCCTCGCCGATACGCACATTACGCGGAATCACGGTGTCGAAGACCAGCTGCGGGAAGTGCTCACGCACCTCGCGCTCGACATCCTGAGCCAGCCGGGTACGTCCGTCGTGCATGGTCAACAGCATGCCGGCGACGGTCAGGCGCGGATTGAGCTCGCGCTGCACAAGGGCCAGAGTGTCGAGCAGGCCGGCCAGCCCCTCGAGCGCGAAGTACTCAGCCTGGACGGGGACGATCACCCGGTCAGAGGCGACCAGGGCGTTGACGGTCAACGGACCCAGCGACGGGGGACAGTCCAGGAGAATGAAGGCATACCGGTCTCTCAATCCGACCAGCTCATCGCGTAGGCGCCCCTCGGAGCCGGGCAGGCGCGGAAGCTCCACCGTCGCGCCGGCCAGATCAGGTCCGGAGGGCACAACCGCGAGATGGGCGATCCCGCTGGGCGTGATCGTGTCGGCAAGTGTGCAGTCGCCGAGCAGGGCGTCGTAGACCGAGGGGCGGGCATTCTTGTCCAACCCCAGCCCCAACGTGGCGTTGGCCTGGGGATCGATGTCGATCAGCAGTGACTCGTAGCCCGCCTCGGCCACGCAGGCGGCCAGATTGACCGCAGTGGTGGTCTTTCCCACGCCGCCCTTTTGGTTAGCGATGGCGTAGACGGTCCCCATGCCACTCTCAAGCTAGCGCCGTTCGCGGTCAGACGACGTGCGCCGATCCTAGTTTCCCAGCGGGCGCTTGCGGGCCATCCCGGGACGCCGCGGGAACCGGTCCGGCGTGGGGTCGGTCTTGACGAACAGCTGCAGGTGGCGCTGCCGAGCGCCCGCGTAGGGCTCGACCCGCCTCGGAGCGCCCGGCTCAAGGCCGACCAAGCTGGCCGCGCGCTGGGCTGCGCCCTCCTCCCCCGGATCGCGGCGTCCGCGCCAGGCCAGCAGGGCACCGCCCGTGCACAGCAGCGGTGCCGCGTATTCGACCACCACGGGCAGGGGGGCCAGAGCGCGGGCGGTGACGAGCTCGAACCGCCCCAGGCCATCGGGCCAGTCCTCCACCCGGGCGGTGATCACGTGAGTGTTATCCAAGCCGCAGGCCTCGACGGTCTGGTGCAGGAACTCGGTCTTGGCGCGGTTGCTCTCGACCAGGCAGACCTGGGCGCGAGGAAGAGCGATAGCCAGGGCGATGCCCGGGAGGCCGGCGCCCGAGCCCAGGTCGGCGATCGTTCGGGCTCCACGCACCTCGGCCATCTCCAGAGCCACCAGGGAGTCGGCGAGGTGGTCCTCGAGAACTCGTCGCGGGTCCCGAATCGCGGTCGGAGCGCGCGGATCACTAGCCAGAGCAGCGAGCAGAGCGGCCAGTCGGCGGGCAGCACCCTCCGGCAGGCTGTAGCGCTCGGCCAGGTCGCGGAGCGAGGTCTGGAGCGCTGCCTCGGACTCGCGTTTCACGTGAAACATCGGTCCGGCGGCGGCGAGGGTCCGTCAGGGCTCAGTCGACGAGTGGCGCTACGACCAGCCGCCGCGAGGGCTCCTGGCCCTCGCTGTAGGTCTCAACGTCGCGGCGGTCCTTGAGATGCTCGTGTATGACCTTGCGCTCCAGGGCGCTCATCGACTCCAGCGGAACCGCCCGCCGGTGGTTGACGGCGGTCTCGGCGGCCTGGTCAGCGGTCGCTCGTAGCGTCTCCGCGCGTTGCTCCCGGTAACCGGCGGCGTCGACGACCACGGGACGCCGCTCGCCATCGGCCTGCCGCGCGAAGCGATAGGCCAGGTGCTGGATGGCATCAATGGTCTGTCCATGGCGACCGATCAGCAGCCCGAGGTCATCGCCGTGGAACTCGGCCGACAGACCGTCGCCGGTCTCATCGATCTCGACTTCCGCCTCCACCCCGGCCGCGTCGGCGATCCGCTCCATCAACCCTCGCACGCAGGATGCGGCTTCCCCGTCGTCGACCGTCATCGGCGCCGGCCGGAGCGCTTCTTCTTCTTGCGTGGCGAGCGCGGTGGGGGACCGCCCTTTGGCGCCGCGGCAGCCACCCCGGTCTTTTCACCCTCCGGTTTGGTGCGGCCGCGAATCAGGTCGCCCAGGCCGGCCCTGGGTCCAGATCCGTTCGTCGTCTTCTCGGTGCCCTTGTCCTTGGCCGACCCACGGTCGATAGCAGCCGCTGGGCCTGGAGGCCCCGGGGCCGCGGCCCCTGCGGTCACCGGCCCGATCCGGCGTTTGATGACGAATTGCTGACCCATCGTCCAGGCGTTGGTGGTGATCCAGTAGACGATCACGCCGGCCGGGAAGTTGATGACGAAGAGCACAAAGATCAGCGGCATGAAGAGCATGATCTGGCGCTGGGTCTTGTCCATCGTGGCGCTCGACATCATCAGGCTCGAAGCCAACTGGGTGCCGATGTAGAGCACGATCAAGACGATCAGCGTGATACCGGTGGCCTTGTTGGTCAGGTCGCCGACGAACAGGAAGCCGGCACC
Source organism: Actinomycetota bacterium (assembly GCA_030948805.1). Classification (GTDB taxonomy): domain Bacteria; phylum Actinomycetota; class Thermoleophilia; order Solirubrobacterales; family Solirubrobacteraceae; genus Palsa-465. The sequence goes on from JALYZQ010000199.1 coordinate 2,594, forward strand.
GTGCCCGACGCCACACGGACGCAGATGGGCCATGTCGATCGCGCCGCTGGGCAAGGTCGGCTGGTGGCCCGGGCAGATGTCGGCCCGCAGGCTCTGGCGCAGCATGTAGAACAAGGAGATGAACACCGGGATCTGGGCAACCATGGGCAGGCAGGAGCCCAGCGGGTTGACCTTGTTCTCCTTGTAGAAGCGCATCATCTCCTGCTGCTGGCGCTCCTTGTCGTCC
>JALYZQ010000209.1 GCA_030948805.1 Actinomycetota bacterium
CGCTGAACACCAAGGCGTCGACTGATGCCGCCCCGCCGGCCAGCGCCTCCCGGGCGCGCGGCGTGCTCACCAGCGTCTGGGCCCGACGGGCGTGGCCGGCGGCCCCGGCGTCCCCGGCGGTGAAGTAGACCCCGGCCGCCCCGTCGAGCCGAGCCCAGTCCAGCTCGTCTGCACCCCGGGGTTGCAGCCGCTCGCCGATCGTGATGATCGTGCGCTCGCCCCCTGGCTCGAGCAGCGTGACCACACGTCGGGTCGGCTCCTCTCGCCAGGCTGCCTGCACTCCGACGCCCCACTGGGCGAGCTGCTCCGCCGCCGCCTGGCCGGCGGCGTCCCGACCCAGGGCACAGAAGAAGTCGACGTCGGCTCCAAGCTGGGCCAGTACGACCGCCGCCACCACCGCGCCCCCGCCGGCGTGGATGAAAGCGTCGAGCGCGTGGGTCACAGCTCCTGGCGGGGGGAAGCGCTCGACCCGTACGAACTCCACCCATTCGACATGGCCCACCACGGCCACTCTGGTCACGGCGGCGGGAGGCCGTCAGGCGGCGCGCCGCGCGGCGGGCACCTGTCGGACCTGGGTGGGCAGCAGCGGCAGCAGCCCGCGGCGAATGTAGACCGCCCCCGCATTGACCAGCGCGCGGCGCACGACCGCCGGGGGGAGGCGGAAGAACGCGTACTCATCGCGGATCCGAGGGGGCAGCAGCGCCACCGTGATGAAGTTGACCGTCTCCACCAGCGGACGAGCGTAGTTGGGGGCCGGAGGCTCGAGCACGATTGCTCGCGCCCGGCGCCGCGCCCAATCACCGACGGTCAGGGCATCGCCGGACAGCATCTGGTGCCCGTAGGCCTCCAATTGGGCCAGCGTGCCCGGCATCTGATTGGCGCGCAGTCCGAACAGCCGGCCCACCACCTTGTAGTCCTCCCACAGCGCTGAGCGATCGTCAGCGTCAAGGCGGCCGACGTACGTCGTGTAGAGCACGATGGCTGAGTCGATCAGGGTGTAGAGGATCCACATCAGCAGCTCGGGATCGTCGGCCCGATACGGAGTCCCCGCCGGGTAGCGGCCCACGGCCTCGGGTAGGCGCCCTCTGACCGTCCGATGCATGGCTCGCACGCGCCGGGTAGCGCTCTGGGCCCGGGCGCGGGGACCAAAGATGATCAGGTTCATCACCTCAGCGGTTCGGGCCAGCCGCTCATAGGGATCCTCGAGCGAGTCAGAGTGGGCCAGGAGCCCGGCCACGGCCAGAGGATGCGCCGCTTGCATGAGCAGGGCCCGCGGACCGGCGAGCGCCACGGCCCGTTCGCGGTACACACGCCGGATCATCGAAGCGTTGCCGAAGTAACCCGGCGGATCGCTGCAACCTGCCGAGCCTGAGCTGGACAGAGACACCACTTGAGCCTAGTCGCCCCGGTCGGCGTCGGTGCTTCGATTGAGCCGCTCCAGAATGGGTAGCACTGAGGTGATGGCGATTTCGGCGCCCAGGCCCGAGGCATCGCGCGGCGGCCGATCGCGGGTTCTCACTCGGCGCGAAGTGCAGATCCTCTTCGATCGCTGGCAGAAGGGCCAGGATCGGACCGCCCGCGAGGAGCTGGTCGAGCGCTTCTTACCGCTAGCCCGCAAGCTGGCCCGGCGCTACAGCGGGGCCCGGGAGCCATTCGAGGACCTGCTGCAGGTGGCCAGCCTCGGACTGGTCAAAGCCGTGGATCGCTTTGACTCAACCCGCGGTACGGCCTTTTCCTCCTTCGCGGTGCCGACGATTCTCGGCGAGCTCAAGCGCTATTTCCGTGACCTCGGGTGGGCGGTTCATGTACCGCGCGGTGCCCAGGAGCGTGCCGTCAAGGTCGAAGAGGCCCAGCAGCAGTTGAGCGCCAAGACGGGACGGTCGCCGACGGTCACTGAGTTGGCCGAGTACCTCGAGTACAGCGTCGAGGATGTGCTGGAGGCCCTGGAGACATCTCGGGCTCACCACGCCGCATCGCTGGACGCGCCCTACGACGACGGCGACGGCGAGAGCGCCACCGTGGTCGACGCCTTCGGTGCCGAGGATCCAGAGCTACGGCTGGCCGACGCCCGCGTGACGGTCGGCGTGGCGGCTCAACAGCTGTCGGCCCGGGAACGCGAGGTGCTGGCTCTGCGCTTTGCCCATGATCTCACGCAAACCCAAATCGCCCAGCGCATCGGCGTGTCGCAGATGCAGGTTTCGCGCATCCTCAGGCGGTCGATCGCCCAGTTGTCGGAGCTCACCGAGCTCGGTTCATCCCCGCACCCGCGCTGACCGACTTCCTCGTGCCTCAGTTTGGGCGGCGGCGGCGCAGGGCATCAGATGACAGCCGGTGTGAGAGCTGAATCGCCCACTGTCCGCGTCGACCTGGACAGCAAGCCAGAGACACTGACCATCGTCCGGGGCATGCTCGGTGGCGTGGCCGAGTTGCTCTTCATCGAGCCTGAGTTGCTCGACGACCTCAAGACGGCGGTCAGCGAGGCATGCAACAACATCGTGCTGCACGCGTACGGCGGTGAGCCCGGGCCGATGTCGGTCAGCCTGTTCATCGATGAGCGCCTGCGCGTGACCGTCGAAGACCGCGGGGTGGGCCTCCCGGCCCGAGAGCCCCCTGACGGGATCGGACTGTCGGTCATCCGGGCTCTGGCTGCGGATGTGACCTTGCGCTCCGAGCCCGGCCAGGGGACGCAGGTGCAGATGGAGTTCGAGATCGAGCACAACGGGCGTCCGCTCCTTCGGCCCCCGGAGTCCGCCGCCCCGGATCCGGGCTGGGAGCGCGGGGCCGACGATCAGGTCGTCGTCTCGCTCTCCCCGGTATCGCTGCTGCCCGGCGTGCTCGGCCGCCTGGCCCGCACGCTCGCGGCCACGGCCCATTTCTCGCTGGACCGCTTCTCCGATGTCTATCTGGTCACCGACACCTTGGCCGCCCACGCGATGCGGGCCGCCGCCGCTCTGCGGGTCCAGGCCCGCCTGGCCACCAGGGACCGGCGCCTGGAGCTCTGCGTAGGACCGTTTCACCCCGGATCGAGCGAGCAGCTGCGCTCCACTCCGGGCGAGCGGACCCCGTCTCCCCTGGCCCTGCTCACCGACGAGCTGAGCATCTTGCCCGATGGCGACGGCGAGCTCCTGCGCGTAGTCGTGATCGACCACCGCCGCTGAGCCCTCGGCCTAGCTCGGCAACGGGCGCAGGGCTAGCGCGGCGACATCGTCGGCAGGCTCGCCGTCGCGGAAATCCGACAGTGCCGCGTCCAGCGCGTCCAGGAGTCGCTGGGGAGGGGCGCCCGCGAGCTCGGATAGCAGGCGCTTGAGCCTCAGGGCTCCGAACCGCTCTGCGATACCCATCGTCTCGGTCACGCCGTCGGTGTAGAGCAGCACGAGCTCACCCGGCGACACAGACACCGACTCCTCCCGCCAGCGCGCATCGGCGAAGGCTCCCAGCAGCGGTCCCGACGAGTTCACCTCGCTGACCTGTCCGGCCTGGTCGGCCAGCAGGGCCGGAGGATGTCCGGCTGAGCTCAGCACCATCTCCCCTTCGGCTAGGCGGGCACACAGAGCGGTGCATAATGTCGTCCCGGTGCGCTGCCGCAGCTCCTCGTCGAGGCGCTCCAGGATGGCTGCCGGATGTGGCTCCAGGCGGCTGGCAAAGCGCGCTCCGGCGCGCATCGATGCGGTCAGCGCGGCCGCCGTCACACCGTGGCCAGTGACGTCGCCGATCAGGGCCAGCGCGGCCGAGTCGGTCGGGATCACCTCGTAGAAGTCGCCGCCGACCTCGATCCGCTGGTCGCGCCCTGCCGGGCGATACAGGGCGGCGATCTCCCAGCCCGGGATCTTGGGCAACGCCCGCGGCAGCAGGCTCTGCTGCAGGGTGTCCGAGATCCCGGTCAGCGTGGCCTGCAGGCGTGAGTTCTCGAGCGCCACCGCAGCTCGACCGGCCAGCTGCACGGCGACGTCGAGATCCTCGTCGCGGAGCTCCCGACGCGATTCAGAGGTTCCGAAGGTCATCACGCCGATCGTCCGCGCGCGGATCCGCATCGGGGCGACAATCGCCGAGCGGATCGCCAGCTCAGGCCCCTGCCGGCCATGGGCACTGTGCCCGAGCGCCCCCAGGCGCTCATCGGTTCCGTCGGCCAGCAGCCGGGCATCGCCGGTGCTGATCACCTGCCCCACGATGGAGTCGCCATCGAGCTCATCGCGGTCGGCCTGGCGCAGCGCTTCGACCAGCGTCCGGCGCTCGGGGTCACGATGCGCGCTGGCCACGTGGTGAGGCCGGCCCTGCGGGTCCAGGAGATCCACGATGCACCAGTCGGCCAGGTCGGGCACGGCCACCTCGGCCACGTTGCGCAGGGTCTGTTCGGGATCCAGTGAGGAGGCGAAGATGCGCCCTGACTCCGACAACAGCCGCATGTGGACTTCGGCGGTCTTGACGGCCGTCAAGTCCTCGATCACCGTGACCGCGATGCTCGGCTGACCGCGGGTGTCGCGCAGCACAGCGGCCTTGAGCAGTTCCCAGCGCGCCTCGCCCGTCGCGCGGTGCACCGAATGGATCAGCAGCGGCTCCGGCGTCTCACCGTGCAGGAGCCGAACCGACGGGATGTCCTCGATGGACAGCCGCCTGCCGTGCTCATCGTGGACGACGTACTCATCCATCAGAGCGGGCAGCGACTGCTCCTGGAGCTCGGCCAGCGACTCAAAGCCCAAGTGGCGCAGAGCCGCCCGGTTGGCGTAGACCAGCGTGTCGGTCTCATCACGGATGGTGATCGCCTCACCGAGCGTGTCCAGTAGCTCCACGACCTCGGACTCATGTCCGCTGAACAGCCGAGCGGTTAGGGCGGTCATGTCGACCACCTGGCGACCCTACCGCTCAGGTCTCTTCCGGCGTGTCGACCAGCTGCAGCCGCTCTGAGACGCCGGTCAGGTCGAGCAGGCGCTGGACCTGCTGGGAGCCGCGGACCAGGCTGAGCTGACCGCCCTCCTCGGACAGCCGCTGGTGAGCCTTGACGATGATGCTCAATCCGGTGGAGTCCATGAACTCGAGTTGGCGCAGGTCGAGGACCAGCCGGTCGCTGCCGGAGTCCCACACCCGCTCCAACTGCTCCTCGAGCTCAGGGCTAGTGGCCAGATCGAGCTCACCCTGCACGACCACGATCACCGCTCGGCCCTCGGTACGCACCTCTACCCGGAACTCGCTTTGCACGCTGGGCCCGAGCCTACCTATAAGCGTCCGGGCTTGTCGCCGATGTCGTCGTGGCATGGGTTTGGAAGTCGATCGACTCGGAAACGTTACAGACGCTAGCTCGGGGGCGACACGAGCAGTGACTGGGCAACAAAATTTGCAGCGAAGCGCGCCGGACAAGGTCGGAATTGGTTCACGAGGCTCTCATCTATCGCGGTACCAATCACTTCGGGGATGTGGTCAGCGCCTATGCCACCGAGGCGGCAGAGGCGGGTGAGCCGGTGCTGGCCGTGCTGCCCCAGGGCAGCTACGAGCTGGTCCAGAGTGCCGTGCACGGATCCGGGGCGCAAACCCAGTTTGAGGACATGTCCGAACGCGGACGCAATCCCACCTGCCTGCTGGACGTATTCGAGGACTGGATCGATGCCCACGACGGGCCCGTGCGGGTCATCGGCGAGCCGGTGTGGCCCGGGCGGCGACAGGCCGAGATCGTCGAGGTGCTGCGCCACGAGGCCCTGATCAACCACGTGCTGGCTTCGGCATCGATCTCGATCCTGTGCCCGTACGACGGCGAGCACCTGGCGGCCGACGTCCTCGAAGGGGCCGAGCTGACCCACCCCCAACTGGTCAGCAACGGCAGCCGTCGGCCCAGCCCGCGGTACGGAGATCCGCTGGAGGTGTACGCCGCCACGCGCTGGCCTCAGCCCCCGGGCACAGAGCCGATCTCCGAGCTTGACTTCTCGGGGGATCTGCGCGGCCTCCGGGAAGCAGTGACCTCAGATCCGGTCTGCGGGGTTCTCTCAGGGCTGCGGCGGGCCGATCTGGTCTTCGTGGTCAATGAAGCAGCCACCAACGCGCTCCGGCACGGGGACGGTAGCTGCCGGGTGCGGCTTTGGCGCGAAGGCGACACGGTGGTATCCGAGGTGGTCACCAAATCCCAGCTCGGCGACGCGACCACCGGGCGCCGCCGCCCCGCCATGGACGGGTCGGGAGGTCGCGGCTTGTGGCTGATCAATCAGCTCTGTGATCTGGTCGAGCTTCGCAGCGGCGTGGGCGGAACGCGGTTGCGGATGCATCTGCGCGACCCCGCGGCGTGAGGTGCTCACGCGTTTGCCGCCCGCACGCCGGGGTAGCACGCAGCGATGACCGAACTGGCTTTTCTGGGTACCGGCACGATGGGCTTGCCGATGGCCCGAAACCTGATCAAGGCGGGATTCTCCGTCCACGCCAACAACCGATCGCAGGAGCGGGCCCAGCCGCTGGCCGGCGAGGGCGCGCAGGTGTTCGCCGATCCTCGTCGCGCTGCCCAAGGCGCCACGGTGATGGTCACCATGCTCAGTGACGGCGACGCGGTCCTGACGACGGCCGAGATGGCCCTGGCCGGGCTTCAGAAGAGCGGGACCTGGCTTCAGATGAGCACGATCGGCATCGACGCCACCCAGCGCTGTATCGCGCTGGCCGAGCAGGCCGATGTAACGTTCGTCGACGCTCCGGTGCTGGGTACCCGGGATCCGGCGGAGCAGGCCAAGCTGATCGTTCTGGCCTCCGGTCCCGACCAGGTCCGCGACTTGGCGCAGGCCGTCTTTGAGGCCGTGGGCTTGCGCACACTCTGGCTGGGCGCCGCGGGCGCCGGCACCCGGTTGAAGGTGGTGATCAACGGCTGGATCGTGGGAGTAGTCGGCGTACTGGCCGAGGTCATCGCTCTGGCTCAGGCCCTCGACGTCGATCCCCAGCTCTTCTTTGACGCGGTCAAGGATGGCCCCCTCGATCTTCCCTACGCACAGCTGAAGGGCAAGATGATGATGAGCCGCGCCTTCGACGATGCCTCCTTCCGCCTCGCCCTGGCCGCCAAGGACGGTGACCTGCTCCTGTCGGCGGCGGCCGGCGCCGGGCTCGAGTTGCCCATAATGGAGGCCATAGTGCAGCGCATGCACGATGTTCAAGCCGACGAGCACGGAGACGAGGACATGGCCGCCACGTACTGGGCCAGTGCGCCCGCGGAGACGAAGCGATGAGTGAGTCGGAGTTCGAGCGCGAGCAGGAGGACGCCGCCGCTGAGGAGGCAGGCGCTATCGGTGGGCAGCCCAGCTCAGAGCCCCCGGGCACCGATGCCGATCAGGTTGATCCCGCCCAAGCGCCGCTGATCGAAGCCGGCGAGGGCGAGGCCGAGGGCTTTGAGCTCGCCGAGCAGGAGCTGGTCGAACACGCCAGTCACGGTGACGAGCACGCGGCCGGCCGCATCCTCCAGGACGCCCCCGATGAGGATGAGGATGCGCGGTCCACCCCGGGCGGGGAAAGCGACCAGGAGCACTCCAGCGAAGGCCCCGACGACGACAACCGCTAGCCGGGCCGGCGCGGCGCGCTAGAGGCAGATCTCGCGCAGCCGCTGCAGCGAGCGCCGCAGCAACCGTGAAACCTGCATCTGGGAGACCCCGACACGCCGGGCGATCTCAGTCTGAGTCAGGTCCTCGCCGAAGCGCAAGAACAGGATCTGGCGCTCGCGCTCGGGAAGCTTCTGAGCGGCGGCGAAGATCGTCGCCTGCTCGTCGACTCGCCCCAACCGGTCATCGTCGTCTCCCAGTGCGTCCAAGCGGCTGACCGCTCCGCCGTCACCGCTGCTGCGGGGCGCATCCAGTGACACCGCGTCGTAGGCCTCGCCGACCTGCAGGCCATCGAGCACCTCCTCTGAGCTGCATTCCAGGTACTCGGCCAGCTCGACCACGGTCACCCCGCGCCCCGTGCGGGTGCTGATCTCACGCCGCGCCTCGGCGATCTTGCGGGCTCGTTCCTGGGCGCTGCGATCGACGTGCAATGCCCACCCGGTGTCGCGGAAGTAACGCTTGAGCTCTCCGACGATCGTCGGCACGGCAAACGAGGTGAAGGCAAACCCGCGGTTGGGGTCAAAGCGCTCGACAGCCTTGACCAGGCCCAGACTCGCGACCTGTACGAGATCCTCGTAGGGCTCATTGGACGCCGCATAGCGCCGGGCCAGCTTTCGGGCCAGGGGCAGAAACCGTTCGATCAGCGTGTCTCGGGCGCGACGATCACGTCGCCCCTGCCAGCGCTTGAACAGCTCCGCCGAGCCCGTGGGCCCAGCCAATGGCTCGGTGCTGGATGTCACCGCCATCGCTGACCTCCCTAAGTCGCAGACTTGGTCTCGTTCTATCACAGCGCGGATGAGCTCCGGACGCCGCGGGAGATTTTGTGTGGCTGACCGGTGGGTCGGCTTTAGGCGGCCTGTCGGGCGGCGAACTGCTGCACCGCCGGTGATCGGCGATCGTCATCCAGTAGTTCGAGCACGGCCTTCTCCAGTCGGGCCCGCCGGCGGTCATCGGGGCCGTCCAGCTCACGCCGATCCACCTCACCGCCGATCGTCCAGCCGGACAGGTAGCGGTCAAAGACGCGCGGATCGATGTAGGCGCGTCTGGCCACCGCCGGCGTGTTTCCCAGAACCTCGGCCACGCCGCGCACCGCTCCGTCCATGGCCCGCTTGCGCGCGGCGCGACTGGTGGCCCGGCGTCCGTCGGCCGCCAGGGAGACCGCGGCCAACACTGTGGCGTTCCAGGTTCGGAAGTCCTTGGCGCTGTACTGGTCTCCGATTTGATCCTTCAGGTAGTCGCTGATTTCCTCGGAGCGAACGCCGTGCCAGCGCCGGCCATCACGGTAAGCCAGCAGCTGCCGGCCTCCGCCACGCCGGCGCTTGAGGGCGAGGATGACCTCGCTGGCCTGAGCGTCCTGGACGGCCTGCACGCGGCGGACCCCGCTCTTGGCCGGATAGTCGAAGCTCATCACACCGTCCTGCACCGAGACGTTGTCCTTGGCGACCGTGGCCAGCCCGAGGCCGCCGTCGTCGGCGGCGTACTCCTCACTGCCGATTCGGAACAGCGCCACGTCGAGCAGGCGGGCCGCGCAGGCCATGACTCGTCGCTGGTCGAGCTCCTGGCCGGCCAGGTCGCGCCGGATCCGCCGGCGCAGCCGCGGTAGAGCCTGGGCGAAGTCGACCATGTGCTCAAACTTCTCGCGGTCACGCATCTCGCGCCAGCGCGGGTGATACAGGTACTGCTTGCGTCCGGCTGCGTCAACGCCCGTGGCCTGGAGGTGGCCCAGCGGGTCGGGGCAGATCCAAACCTCCTGCCATGCCGGGGGAATGGCCAGTTGCTTGAGGCGAAGTAGCTCCTCGGGGTCCTTGACCGGATCGCCGCCGGCGTCGCGATATGAGAACCCGCGCCCACGCTTGACCCGCTCCAGGCCTACACCTGAGCAGTCTGAACGGCGAAGTCGCCGACGGCGACCACGTGCGCCGGCAGCAGCCATCAAATCAGCCGCTTGACCCGCTCCACGATGCGCGCGGTGTGGCTACGCAGCCCCGCGGGCCCATCGTTCAAGCGCTCCAGCTCGTCGGTGACGCGGCTGGTCCGAGATCCGCGCGTCGCCCGCTTGGAGGCGTCATCGGTACGCCGCGCCGCGCCGCTGGGGCGTCCGGGGTTACGGCTGGGTCTGGGGGGTCGGGAGGGGCTCACGGGCAACGGAGACGCTGGCCTTTTGACTGTAGCCAGGGCTCCAGCTACCCCGCTGCGAGCCGGCTAAGCGGCGCGGGGCGCGGATGGGATACTGGGGCCGTGGCGGATTACACCTCCGAGCTGGCCCGCGTGCTTGCCCCGGGACTGCTCGAGCGCTTTCAGCGTTACGTCAGGATCGACACGCAGTCCCAGCGCGACCGTGAGCGCTCACCGAGCACACCGGGCCAGCTCGAGCTGGGGCGCCTGCTGGTGACCGAGCTTCAGGAGGCGGGCTGCGAGGATGCCCGCCTCGATGAGCACGGCTACGTGATGGCCACCGTTGGCGGAAGCGACGGCGAGGAGTCGGTGATCGGGCTGCTCGCCCACCTGGACACCTCGCCCGATGCCCCGGGGTCGGGCGTGGAGCCGATCGTCCATGCGGACTACGAGGGGGGTGTGCTCGAGCTCCCCCGAGGCGGGACCCGGCTGGATCCCCAGAGCATGCCCGAGCTGCGGGGCAAGCTCGGCCATGACCTCGTCACCGCGAGCGGCGACACTCTGCTCGGTGCCGACGACAAGGCGGGGGTAGCCGAGATCGTCACCGCGGTGGCCTACCTCGGAGCTCACCCCGAC
>JALYZQ010000051.1 GCA_030948805.1 Actinomycetota bacterium
CACTACAGCCTCCGGCGCCGCCACCGCCGGTGCCGCTAGCTCTCGCGCCGCGGGGAGCTCCGGGGCTCCGGGCGCCAGCGACGGCGCGGGCCTGGGCACGGGCTCGGCGTTCTGCCAGCAGAATCCCGGCGCCTGCTGACCGGCCCCTAGCCCGCCGACGCCTGCTGCCCTAGCAGCCCGCCGCCCCGCTCAGCGCCGCGGCGCGTGAACGTATTTCTTGGGGTACGTGTGGTTGACGACCTCGGTGACCGAGTACTCCACTCGCGTGCCCGGGTAGTTGCACTTGTAATGGGTGTTGTTGCCCACGGCTAGCTGGGCCGTCTGCCCGGCAGCGGAGTGCTGGCAGTTGGCCTGACGGCTCTGCCGGTAGGCGAAACGTCGGGGGTTGAGGTTGTAGGAGAGCACGGGCGCCCAGGTGGGCGTGGTCAAGCCGATCACGTCCCCCGCCTTCACGGGCAGGGCTGTGAACTGGGTGAAGGTCGGCGGCAGCGACAGCGGCTCCTGGAGAACCTGACCCAGGAACGGGGTGACGTGGAAGGTCGGGCTCTGGGCGGTCACCGTGTACTTGTTGTGCCGACCGGGCTTGAGCACCGTGATGGCCAGCTGCGGGGTGCCCCCGTAGGCTGCGTTGAGGACGTGTATGAGGTGGCGCTCGATCTTGGGCGACGGCCAGAGCTTGGACAGGCCGACCGTGAAGGCCACGATCCAGCCGTTGTGCTTGACCGTGGTCGGGTACTTGACCCCGTCGCTGACGGTCTGCAGGGCCGTGGTCCGCGTGAGGATGATGAAGCACTGCGACGGTGATGCCCCCTTGGGGCAGGACGGCGCAATAACCGGTGAGGCGGTCTTGCCGAGCTCGACGATCTGGGCCGTGGCTGCGGCGGGTGCCACGGCCAGCGCAGCCGCGGTGAACCCGGCGATTAGCAGCGAGAAACGTTTCATGGTCATGGCATTCAAACACGCTTGGGCGCCGGCAGTTGCGCCGCGGGCCCGGCAAGGGGCGCAACAGGCGCCGAACCGAGGGTGGCGGCCCCGACCGTCGGGCCGTCTCGGCTACACCTTGGCGACGTTGATGGCCTTGGGCCCCTTGGCGCCAGCCTCCTCCTCGTAGGTCACCTTCGAGCCCTCCGCCAATGACCGGTATCCGTCGCCGGTGATCCCGCTGAAATGAACGAACAGGTCGCGACCCCCGTCATCGGGCGTGATGAACCCGAAGCCCTTCTCGTCGCTGAACCACTTGACAGTACCCGTAGCCATGACTCCCCCTCGGCGCTGCACGCTTGAATCACGGTCGGCGCCTCTCGACCCCGACCCAACGCGAAAAAAGTAGCAGTCCTGGCTCTGCGGAGGCCAGTTGCCGCCGCTGCCGCAGGGGTGGCGATCAGCGACCCTCGAAGGTGGCCTTCCCCGGGCCCTGCTCCAGAAACGTGCGAACCGCGGCCTGAAGGTCCTCGGTGGCGAACAGGTCGCCCGCCACCGCCCCGACGCGGTCGTTGGCCAGCTCCAGTCCGCCCTCCAGGTAGCTCTCGATCACCCGTTTGGTCGCGGCGTGGGCCAGCGTCGGACCGCTGGCCAACTCAGCGGCGAAATCACGTGCTGCGACGTCAAAGCCTTCGTCGTCGAGCACCCGATTGACGACGTTCCAGCGCTCCAGCTCGGCCGCTGAGTAGCGGCCGCCGGTCATCACCAGCTCGCGGGCCCGGCCGGTCCCGGCCCGCTCGGCCAGCCTCGGGGTCCCACCCATGGCCGGGGTCAGACCGATGACCCTTTCCACTAGGCCGAAGCTGGCCGAGCGCGCGGCCAAGATCAGGTCACAGGCCAAGGCCAGCTCAAAGGCCCAGGTCAAACACAGGGCGTGGGCGGCGAACACGGTCGGGCAGGGCAGGCAAGCCACACGGCGGGCCAGCGCGACCAGCCCATCGAAGGTCTCCGTCGCGGCCTCGGGGCCCGACAGCCCCGCGAACAGCGACACGTCGACGCCGCCGCTGACCGCCCGGCCCTCGGCCCGGAAGAGCACCGCGCGCGGACGCGCGGCCTCGAGCTCGTCGATCGCCGCCAGCAGCCCGCGCTCCATCCCGTGGTCGAACAGGTTCAGCGGCGGAGAGTCGACGGTGACCACGGCCAGGCCCTGGTCGCGCTGCACTCGGACCTGCTGGTCGGCGCTCAACGCAGCTCCGACGCGGTGGCGGCGATCTCATCGGGGTCGCCAGGCTCGGGAATCCACGGCAGTCGCAGGGGATCATCGGCGTACCGGGGGATGACGTGTATGTGGAGATGAAAGACCGTTTGCCAGGCCACCGATCCACAGCTGTTGAGCAGATTTACGCCGTCGGCGCCCAAGCGCTCGGAGACTCGGCGGCCCATGCGCTGGGCGGTGAGGGCCGCAGCGGCCAGATCCTCGGGATCGACCTCCAGGAGGTTGACCGAGTGCTCGCGGGGCACCACCAGCAGGTGACCACGCGTGCCGGGGTTGATGTCCATGAAGGCCACCGTGCGCTCGTCCTGGTCGACTACCTGCGCCGGCAGCTCGCCGGCGATGATCTTGCAGAACAGGCAGTCGGGATCGCTCATGCCGGCCAGCTTATCTGGGGATGCGCGATCGGCAACCTTACCCCGCGGCTCAGCGATCGGGCCCCACAAGCTCACGGGCGTAACCGATCGCTTCCTCGCGGGAGCGCACCTCCCCCGCGTAGGCAGCCTCCTCAAGCTCGTGCAGGAGCTCTCCGAGCTGGGGTCCGGGACCGATCCCCAGCGCCGTGCAGAGCTCATCACCGCGTATGGGCGGACGCGGCGGGGCGTCCGTCCACTCCAACGCGGCGGGAAGAATCTGGCCGGCCAGCTCCAGATGGCGGTCGATCGCCCCCTGGGCGTTCTCACCGCGGGTGGCCAGCCGGTCGGCGACGCTGAGCACCGTCACGTCGACGCCCACCGGGGCGCAGGCGTCGAGGTAGCGGTAGATGTGACGGCGGTCAAGCGGCGTGTGGTGAACCAGGAAGCCGAGGCGAAGGTGGTGGCGCGTGAGGGCGGCGACGTGCCCGATCAGGCGCTCACTGGCCCGCAGACGGGTCAGGATCGAGGCGACCACAGCCGCTCCGGTCTCATCGTGGTGCATGAAGGTGACACGACCCTCGGAGGTCTCGGCTCGCGTCTGGGGCTTGGCGATGTCGTGCAGCAACGCTCCGAAGCGCAGGGCTTGACCTCGGGTCAGCTCATTGGCCAGCGGCGCCGCCAGGAACTCTGCCAAGGCGGGCGCCGCGGGCCCGAAAACGGCCTCGGGAGCATGCTCCAGGGCCACGGTCTCGGCCACCACGGCCCGCGTGTGATCCAGCACGTCGAGGTGATGAAACCGGCTCTGGCCGATCCCGCGCAGGGCGGCCAGCTCGGGTAGGACAGCCTCAGTGGCGCCGATCGCGTCCATCAGCTTCAGGCCGTCCACTGGTCGCTCGGAGCACAGCAGCCGCCGCAGCTCGGCGAACACCCGCTCGGAAGCGACCGTCGCCAGCTCCGCCGAACTGGCCGCGGCCAGCCGCGTGGTCTCGGGCTCAGCTTTGAAGTTCAGCTCACACGCCAGGCGGGCCAGCCGCAGCGTCCGCACCGGGTCATCGGCAAACGCGCTTGCCGAGACGGCACGCAGGCGTCCCGCGGCCAGATCGGCCTGGCCACCGCAGGGATCGATCAGCCCCTGGGGGGCGCTTACGGGCTGCGCGATGGCGTTGACGGTCAGGTCGCGCCGGCGCAGATCGGCCTCGATGTCGGCGCCTACTATGCCCATCAGGTCCACCTGCCAGGAGCGGTCTCGAGCCGTCACCCGCCAGGCCCCGAAGGCATCGGACAGCGAGAACGCGAAGCCACCGGCTTTCTGGGCCAAGGCGCGGGCCACCTGCCCAGGCTCGCTGTCGCGAGCCAGGGCGACGTCGAAGTCGGTGCTCACGCGTCCCAGCAGCCGGTCACGCAGCGCGCCGCCCACCAGCCAGGCCTGGGCGGGGACGCTCGCCAGCGCCTGGAGGGGGTCGCTCACGCCCGGCTCCGGGGGTCGGTCACGGCCGTGGGCAGCGCCCCACGCGTGAGTTCGACCGGCTCGCCATCGCGGTGATAGCGGCGGGTCACCCGAGGCGAGACACCACACAGGACCTCATGGGCGATCGTGCCCATCCGGTTGGCCAAATCCTCAGTGGTCTGACGCTCGGTCCCTTGCCGGCCGATCAGCACCGCTGCGACGCCCGGCACTAGGCCCGGGGGCGGGGCCGATCCCAGGTCCACGGTGACGTTGTCCATGCTCACCGTCCCCACCAGAGCGCACCGGCGATCCCCAATGAGCACGTCGCAGTTGTTGCTGAGCGCGCGCCGGACGCCATCGGCGTAGCCGATCGGCAGGGTGGCCAGGTATGTCGCACGCTCGGCGATGAACCGGCGACCGTAGCCGGCGCTCTGACCGGGCTCGACACGCTTGACGGCGGCCACGTAGGAGGTCAGCTCGAGCGCGGGCTCCAGGCCGTAGGGAGCGGGGTCGATGTTCATCGGATCGCAGCCGTAGATTGCGATCCCGCAACGCACCATGTCATGGTGGCTGGCCGGCTCGCGCACGGTCGCCGCGCTGTTGGCCGCGTGGGCGATGATCTGGGGCCGCCGGCGCCGCAACTCATCCACGAAGGGGGCGAAGTCAGCCAGCTGCGCGGCCATGAACTCGGCGTCGCCGTCGGCGGTGGCCAGGTGGGTCATGGCCCCCACCAGCTCGAGCGTGGGGCCGGCCTGCAGAACCCGCTCCGCGACCGCCAGCGCCTCAGTGCGCTGGCGCGTCCCCAACCGGCCCATGCCGGTGTCCAGCTTGACGTGGACCGGCACTACCGCTGCCGCACGAGCCGCCAGGTCGGCCACGAAGCGCTCGCTCCAGGCCACGACCTCGGCCCCTGCGGCCAACGCGACGCCCAGCTCCTCGGCGCTCAGCGCGCCCATGATCAGCACCGGCGCCCCAATTCCCGCTTCCCGCAGCTCCGCGGCCTCCAGGGCCGTGGCCACGGCCAGGCTTTCCGCGCCCCCGGCTAGGGCGGCTCGGGCCGCCGGCACCGCCCCGTGTCCAGAGGCGTTGGCCTTGACCACCGCGCACAGCCGCGCCCCACCGGTCAGGCCAGCGCGCAGCGTGGCCGCGTTCCGCTCGATGGCCGCCAGGTTGATGCTCGCCAGCGCGCGCAGCGCCATGGCTAACTCCGCTTCCGGGCCTCGGGCAGGGCGGCGATGACGTCCCCAGCGATCACGCCCTCGGTCCCGATCCGACGCGCCGCGAGCTGACCGGCGCGGGCGTGTACGTAGACCGCCGCACAAGCGGCGGCAAACGGGTCCATGTGC
>JALYZQ010000055.1 GCA_030948805.1 Actinomycetota bacterium
ACGATGGACGTGCCCGCCCCCGCGGCGGGAACCGTGGCCCAGCTGCGGGTATCGATAGGCGACCGGGTCTCGAAGGGCAGCGTGCTCTTGGTCCTGGACACCACCGGAGCCGATCCCACCGATGATGGCCAGTCCTCGGCCACGGTAACCCGCGAGCCCGAGCCGCCGCCGGCGGCGGACGGTGCCGCTGAGCGCGACACGCAGGTGCTTGTGCTCGGCGCCGGTCCCGGCGGTTACGCGGCCGCGTTCCGGGCCGCGGACCTGGGACTGCGCACGATCCTGGTCGAGCGCTACGAGCGGCTGGGCGGGGTTTGCCTCAACGTCGGCTGCATCCCGTCCAAAGCCCTGCTGCACGCCGCGCGAGTGGTGGCCGAAGCCGAGGAGATGGGCGCCCGCGGCATCTCCTTCGGGCGGCCCGATGTCGACGTCGGCCAGCTGATGGCCTGGAAGCAGGAGGTGGTCTTGACCCTCACCGGAGGTCTGGCCACGCTGGCCAAGCAGCGCCAGGTGGAGGTCATCCGAGGGCCCGGGTACTTCACCGGCCCGCACTCGCTGAGCGTGGGCGAGCGCGAGATCAGCTTCGAGCACTGCGTCATCGCCGCGGGCTCCCGGGCGGCCATGATCCCAGGCCTGCCCGAGGATCCACGCATCCTGGACTCGACCGGGGCACTGTCCCCGGCGACGCTGCCCGGGCAACTGCTGGTCATCGGCGGCGGGATCATCGGCCTGGAGATGGCCTGCGTATACGACGCGCTCGGGACCAAGGTGACGGTTGTCGAGATGCTCGACCAGCTGATGACGGGCTGTGACCCCGACCTGGTCAAGCCTCTGGCCAAGCGCATCGCCTCCCGATACGAGGGCATTCACCTGGGCGCGCGCGTGGCCGGCGTCAGGGCCCGCGAAGACGGTCTGGAGGCAGAGATCGAGGGGGTGGGCGCGCAGCGGTTCGATCAAATCCTGGTCGCGGTCGGCCGCGTACCCAACGGCGCGACCATCGGTGCCGACGCCGCGGGCGTGGCCGTGGACGAGCAGGGTTTCATCTCGGTCGATAAGCGGCTGCGCACCAACGTCGAGCACATCTTCGCCGTCGGGGACATCGTCGGCGGCCCGATGCTGGCCCACAAGGCCAGCCACGAGGGCAAGGTGGCAGCCGAGGTGATCGCCGGCCACGACGTCGAGTTCGACGCTCGGGCCATCCCCTCGGTGGCCTACACCGATCCCGAGGTGGCCTGGATGGGGTTGACCGAGACCGCGGCCCGGGCTGCGGGGACCGAGTACGAGAAGGCCGTCTTTCCCTGGTCGGCCTCAGGGCGGGCGTTGGCCCTGGGGCGCTCCGAAGGCATGACCAAGCTCCTGGTCGCGCCGGATACGCGCCGTGTGCTGGGCTGTGGGATCGTCGGCGTCGGCGCCGGCGATCTGATCGCGGAGGCCGTGCACGCAGTCGAGATGGGAGCCGATGCCGAGGACCTGGCCCTCACCGTGCACCCCCACCCCACTCTGTCAGAGACCGTCGGCTTCGCGGCCGAGATGGCGCTGGGGACGATCACCGACCTCATGCCGCCGCGCGGGCGAGCAGCACGCGGAGGTCGTTGAGCAGCGCGCCGGCTTCTTGGGCCGTCACGCGGCGCGGTGTGACCCGGAGCGTCCGCCGCCCTGCCAGCGTGTGAACCGTGTCCCGAGCGCGATCCTCCTCGAATGAACGGCGGCTGCGGTGAAAGCCGTACCCGTCGAGCTCCACGATGAGGTTGGCCTGGGGCCAGAAGCAATCAACCACGTAGCCGTCGACGACGACGTTGAGCTGGGGCTCGGGCAGGCCGGCGGCGCGGATCAGCTCCAGGAAACGGCGCTCGAGCTCAGACTGGGTCCAGGGTGCCTGGTCGGCCAGCGCGGCGACGGCCCGCTTCAGAGCGGCGGTGCCGCGGTGTCCGTTGCTGCGGGCCAAGAGGGCCTGAATGGCAGCAACGTCGATGATCTCCTGGTGCTGGGCGGCCTCGAGCATCGTGCGCAGCCGCTGGAGGTGAAGGCGTGCGGCCTGATCGAGCAGGGTGCGGGCCAGTGAGGTGGTCGGGATGGCGTCGATCTGGGCGCAGTCGTCGGGGTGCAAGACGCGGGCTCGGTGACAGCGAATCCCGGCGGCCTGATGACGCGCGGTGCTGGTCACGTCGATCAGGCCCCCGCCTGAGGCCCGCAGCCCCCAGAGCGCAGTGGCCGCGCCATGGCTGAGGAGGGCGCCGCGTCCGCAGGCCAGCGTGGCGGCCATCCAGCGGCCACGCACGGACAGCCGCTGATGACCGACCGCGTAGACGCCGCGGTGAAGCCGCAGCAGACGGCCCGCGGTCACCTGCCGGCTGATCATCGGCCGTGTGAGCCCGAGCTGCTCCAGCTGCCATGAAGCCACAACTCCGTGCTGCCGCCCGGCCAGCCTGGCCAGCGGGGGTGATCCATCTGAGTAACGCGAGACGTAACTGGATTGCCGCACCCCTCCAGGCTGGCACTGAAACCGTCACGCGTGGGTATCGGCGTGGAGATTAAGTGCGACGACCGCGTAACGCCAACGCCACAAAGGTCACGCCCATGCCAAGAAGCAACCGCCGGCGACGCAGACTCCGGG
>JALYZQ010000267.1 GCA_030948805.1 Actinomycetota bacterium
GGCATGCCGCCCGCTCGGCATCCGGCCTCGCCCGTCGGGCGCCCACGTGATCCGGCTCCATGCCATCCTCGGTCTCATGACCCAAATCGATACCGATCAAGCGACGCGAGAGGCCAGCGGAGCGCACCCCTACGGCCGCTACCTGGAGGAGTTCGAGGTGGGGGCGGTCTACAAGCACTGGCCGGCCAAGACGGTGACCGAAGCCGACGACCACCTGTTCTGCCTGATCACGATGAACCACCACCCGCTGCACATCAACGACGTGTACGCCAAGGGCTCCCAGCAGGGACGCAACGTCGTCGTCGGACCGCTGGTCTACTCGCTGGCCCTGGGCATGAGCGTGTCCGACGTCAGCGGCAAGGCGATCGCCAACCTGGCCACCGAGGAGCTACGCCACCCAGCGCCGGCCTTCCACGGGGACACATTGTTTGCCGAGTCAGAGATCCTTGAAGTCACGCCGTCGCGCAGCAAAAACGACCGCGGTACGGTGCGCGTGCACACCCGGGTGCTCAATCAGGATGGCGTCCTGGTGGCCGAGTTCAAGCGCCTGGTCCTGGTCCCTCGCAAGCCGGCCGGCAACGCCCCCGCGTAGCCGTGCGCAAGCGGGTCTCGAGCCCGCTTTGTGAGCACTTTGTGTCTTTCGCGGGTAGGCTTCCCCAGCCACCGACAGCCTCAAGGAGTGCCCCCGAACATGGCCCATACCGCACCTAAGCACCAAGCGACGTCCAAGCATCCACGCCTTCAGGCGTGGGTCGAGGAAGTCGCGGCGCTGACTCAGCCCGACGACATCCACTGGTGCGACGGCACGGCTGAGGAGTACGGCCAGCTCGCCCAGACGCTGATCGACGCCGGCACCTTCGAGCGGCTGTCAGAGACCAAGCGCCCGGGCTCCTTTTTGGCCCTGTCAGACCCCGCTGACGTGGCCCGGGTGGAGGACCGCACGTTCATCTGCTCACAGCTCGAGGCCGATGCCGGGCCGACCAACAACTGGCGTGATCCGGACGAGATGCGCGAGATGATGACCGAGCTGTTCAAGGGGTCGATGCGGGGTCGCACGATGTACGTCGTCCCGTTCTCAATGGGGCCGCTGGGCTCGCCGATCTCCTACATCGGCGTCCAGCTGACTGACTCCGCCTACGTGGCCGCCTCGATGCGGATCATGACCCGGATCGGTCAGCCCGCGCTGGACGAGCTGGGCGACGACGGTGAGTACGTCCCCTGCCTGCACTCAGTCGGCGCGCCGCTGGTCGGCGGGGCTTCCGACGTCCCCTGGCCCTGCAATGCCGACAACAAGTACATCGTCCACTTCCCCGAGACGCGGGAGATCTGGTCCTTCGGCTCGGGCTACGGTGGCAACGCGCTGCTGGGCAAGAAGTGCTTCGCCCTGCGGATCGCCTCAATCATGGCCCGCGACGAGGGGTGGCTGGCCGAGCACATGCTGATCCTCAAGCTGACCTCCCCGGAGGGGGTTATCAAGTACATCGCGGGGGCCTTTCCCAGCGCGTGTGACAAGACCAACCTGTCGATGATGATCCCCACCCTCCCGGACTGGAAGGTCGAGACGATCGGCGATGACATCGCCTGGATGAAGTTCGGCTCAGACGGCCGCCTGCGCGCCGTCAATCCCGAGGCGGGCTTCTTCGGGGTCGCCCCCGGCACCGGGTCGCGGACCAACCCCAACGCCGTGGACATGGTCAGCCGGGACACGGTGTTCACCAACTGCGCCAAGACCGATGACGGCGACATCTGGTGGGAGGGGCTGACCAGCGAGCCGCCCGCCCACGCCCTCGATTGGCAGGGCAACGATTGGACGCCTGACTCCGGAAAGCCGGCTGCGCATCCCAACGCCCGCTTCACCGTGCCCGCCGCCCAGTGTCCGTCCATCGCCCCGGAATGGGAGGACCCGTCCGGAGTGCCGATCGAGGCGATCATGTTCGGGGGGCGGCGCGCCTCGATCGTGCCGCTGGTCCACCAGGCGCGGGACTGGGAGCACGGGGTCTTCCTGGGCTCCATCATGTCCTCGGAGACCACGGCCGCTCAGGCCGGAGCGGTCGGCCACCTGCGCTTCGATCCCATGGCGATGCTCCCGTTCTGCGGCTACCACATGGGTGACTACTTCAGCCACTGGCTGCAGGTCGCCCGTCACGAGGGTGCCCAGATGCCCAAGGTCTTTCACGTCAACTGGTTTCGCAAGGATGAGGACGGACGCTTTCTGTGGCCGGGCTTCGGGGAGAACTCGCGGGTCCTGGCCTGGATCTTTGGTCGCATCACCGGCGACGCCGAGGCCCATGAGACGGCGATCGGCTTCCTACCGCCGGTGGGCGAGAAGGGCATCGACACCCGCGACCTCGACGTCGGCGAGGCGACGATGGCCGAGCTGCTGGAGGTCGACGCCGAGGGCTGGACGGCTCAGCTGCCCCAGATCAAGGAGCACTACGCCGGGTTCGGGGACAAGCTTCCCGACGAGCTGCGCTCACAGCTCGAGACGCTGGAGGAGCAGCTAGGGCGCTGAGGGGTGTGGCGCTTGGCTTCATCCCCTCCGACGCCGTAATGCTGGCCGTGCAGGCCGGCGTCGTGGCCGCGCCCCGGCGGCCGCAGGAGATCCGGGCGCTCTCCAGGCTCTCGGGCCGGCTTGAGCCGCTGTCCGGGCCGGCCTGGGCCCTGATCCCGCTCGGCTCGATCATCGCGGTGGTGTTCGCGATCCGCTACGCCTCGGCCGCGGCCACCGGACTGACCTACCTGGCCCTGGTCGCCGTGCCGCCGCTGGCCGCCGGGGCCCTGGGCTACGCCGCCCGAGGGGCACGGCCCTGGCTGGCGCTGGTCACCGTGCCGCTGTTCGTCCTGGCCTGGGTCGATCACGCCTCGCTGGCCGGTGAGGGGGCAGCCACGCTGCTCTCGGCGCTGAGCTGTGTGACCTTGGGCGTGATGCTGGCCGCCGTGACTCCGCCGGGTTGGCTGAAGCTGGGCATCCTGGCCATGGCCGGCGCCGACGTCTGGCTGGTGGCCTCCGATCTGCTCCAGGCCCCCAACGCCACGTTGATCGCCGCCCGGCCGCTCGGCGGCCTGCCGCGGCTTCAGTCAGAGCTGTTTGGCTCGGTGTCGATGGGATACGGCGACCTGTTCGTAGCCGGGCTGCTGGGCGCGGTACTGGCCCGGGAGGGCCGCGGGCAGCGTGTGGCGGCCGGGCTCACGTTGGCCCTGGCCGGCCCGTTTGACCTGCTGTTCCTGGTCGTCAACGAGCTGCCGGCCACGGTGCCGGTGGCCGTCGCCCTGATCCTGACCGAGCTCTTCGCACGCCGGCGCGCGGCCGGATCAGCGCCGAGTCTTAGTCTTGGCGGCGGCTCTTAGCGTCGGTGCCTGGATCAGCCAGATGGTGGGCAGCGAGATGATGACCGCCACGAACCTGACTCAGTGAGGCTCTTCCCCGGTCGACGCCGGGGGACGTGACTCCTCGGCCAGTGAGGTGATGGCCAGCTGCCCGCGGGCGGCTTCTTCGAGGACCTCGGTGGCCTCCTCGGAGGACCGGGAGTAGAGCTCGACGAGAAGGTGCACGACGATCCGTTCCTCGTCGTGCTTGTGGAAGCGCACGTGGGTGAAGAACTCCCGCGTGCCGTGATCGCCGAAGGCGGCGTAGGAGAGGGCATCGCCGGCCTCCGGGCCTGAGCAGGTCTCAACCTCGTCGGCGTCGACGGCGACCGTGCACGAGGCCACCCAGGGGGTGCCCGCGATCATCCGCTCCCAGCGGTCCTCGATCGGCTCCACGCGTCCGTTGTGAAAACCCAGGTGGGGCTGATCGTGCATGCATTCCAGGCATTGCACGAC
The DNA here is from genome assembly GCA_030948805.1 of Actinomycetota bacterium. GTDB lineage: Bacteria > Actinomycetota > Thermoleophilia > Solirubrobacterales > Solirubrobacteraceae > Palsa-465. Next base: position 3,823 of record JALYZQ010000267.1, read on the forward strand.
GGCCTCCTGCATCTCATCCACGACCTCGCCCCGCTCCCCGCTCTCGGGGTCAATGCGATGAATGCCCTCGTAATGGACCTGGACCTCGAGGTTCTGGGACCAGCAGCGATAGCAGCGCAACCAGCTCCGGACCTCGATCGACCCCTCCATCGGGATGATTCTAGGACGCATCGCGGGGGATTCATGTGAGAGCGCTTATGCTCGATCGCGTGCCCGATGCTCCGCAGGCGCCCGTGGGTGTGATCCTGGCCGGGGGTCGGGGGCAGCGGATCGGTGGGGCCAAGGCGACGATTGGGCTGGCCGGGCGCCCGCTGATCTCCTACCCGCTGGCGGCCATGCAAGCGGCAATGGGCGAAGTCGCCGTGGTGGCCAAGTCCGACACGCCGCTGCCGCCGCTGTCTCAGGTGCCGATCTGGACTGAGCCGGCCCAGCCCGAGCACCCGCTGCTGGGCATCGTCACCGCGCTGCGGCGGGCGGCGGGGCGAGCGGTGCTGGTGTGTGCGGTCGACATGCCGTTCATCAGCCCTGGGCTGCTCAGGGCCCTGGCCGTCGCCCCGAGCGGTCAGGCTCCGGCGGTGGTGGCGGCTTGCGCTGGGGCGCTGACCCCCACGCTGGGTCGCTACGAGCCGGCCGCGCTGGCGATGCTGGAGGCGTCCGCGGCCGAAGCGCGCGCCCCCTTGCGGGCGGTGGTGGTGCAGACGCTGGCGCCGGCGCGCTTTGAGGTCGCCGACTCAGGCGAGCTGTTCAACGTCAACACGCCGCAGGACCTGGTCGAGGCCGAGAGGATGCTGCGGGCTAGCCGAAGGTGAAGTCATACGCGCTCACCCCGGGGGGGATCTGCACGGTGAACGACCCCTGGGCGCCCGCGGGGAGCGAGATCAGCGAGTACAGGCGCTGACCGCGCACCGTAACCACGCCGCCGGGCCGCACGTCGGCCCCCGTGTACCGGGCGGGGACCGGACGGCCGCCCAGCAGCACCCGCACCCGGCGGGCGACCCCGCCGGCTGACGTCATGACCAGGTAGACGTGCTGAGCCTGAAAGCCGCCCGAGATCGAGGCCCCGCTTGACACCGGGGCGGCTGATTGGGGGCCGATGCGCCAGGTTCCATGCAGTCCGAACTCATTCACCGGCGGGTTGCGGACGCCGGCGTAGAAGTGGGTGCCCGCGCGCAGGGGCTGGGCGAAGCCCTGGGAGCGCCGGGGGTCGAGGTAGGTCTCGGGGGTGCCGAGCTGGCCCGAGGGCAAGATCGCGTGGGCGCTCATCGGCGGCGGCAGGCGTCGGGCTCCGGCCGCATAGAGCAAGGCGCGGACGGCCGCCTCATCGGCCTTGTAGTTGCCCTCACCGGCCTGGGTGTGGCGCACCATGCCCTGGCTGTCGATCAGGTACTCGGCCGGCCAGTACTGGTTCTGGTAGGCGTTCCAGGTTCCGTAGCGGTTGTCCTGGACGACGGGATAGCGCAGGCCGTCGGACTGGATCGCTTGCTGGACGTTTGGGGCCTGCTGCTCAAAGGTGAACTCGGGTGTCTCCACGCCGACGATGTCCAGGCCGTAGCGGTGATAGGTGGCGTAAAGGCCCTTCAGAAACGGCAGCGTGCGGATGCAGTTGATGCACGTGTAGGTCCAGAAGTCGACCAGCACCACATGGCCGCGCAGTCCGGCCAGGGTCAGGGGTCGTCCACCGGGCGTGTTGAACCATCGCTGGGTCTGGCGAAACGCGGGCGCTGGGCCGAGTGAGGGCAGGGCCGGGGTCCGCACGCCGGGGATCGCCACGCCGGCCACCGAGACGGCCGGCGGGGCCGCGGCCTGGCTTTGGCGAGCCGCGAAGCCCGAGGCGGGGCGCAGGGAGGCGAGCCGATCCTGCACCGCACCCGAGTTCTCCAGCGCGCGTGTCGGATCGACCAGCACCGCGGGCAAACTGGTGTCCTGAGCCAGCCTCTCCTCAAAACGCACGTCCAGGTTGAAGGCCATGACCACGCCGGTCAGGAGCAGGACGATCCCGAGCCCACGCTCGACCACGTGTCCGCGGGCATGGCGGCGCACACGGCTCAACACGGCGCGTCCACCCAGCCCGTAGAGGAGCATTACCGCACTGAGGCCGGACGCGTAGGCCAGCGCGACCAACACGACGCGCGCCGAGGCTCCGCCCGAGGCGCTGACCGAAGTGACCGCGGCCAGGATCGGACCCGCACAGGGGGCACAGACGAAGCCCAGCGCTCCACCCACGCCGACCCCCGACCAGAAGCCGCTGCCGCGGCTGCGAGGACCGAAGCGAGCCAGGCGCGAGAGGGGGGCCTGGACCCGCTGCGCCAGCTCGGGGACGAGCAGGACAAAGCCGAAGCCCAGCAGCACGACGATGGCCAGCGTGCGGGCCGCCCCGTTGGCCAGCCCGATTCCGTTGACGAGCTGGGCCAGGGCGACGATGGCGATCGTGAACGTCAGGGCCAGGCCGAGGACTATGCCCACCGGACGGCGGCGGCCTCCGATCGCGCTGGCTGAGAGCAGCGCCGGGAGAACGGGCAGCACGCAGGGGGTGATCGCGGTGCCCGCCCCAGCGATGAGGGCGAAGAGTAGAAGTACGAGCATGGGGAGCCCAGATCATGCCCAACAGGTCTTGCGGGCTCGTTAAGGCCCGAGGCCGTCGCCGGCGGCTGGTCAGCCGCCGATGGCCGACATGCTGCGCGACGGCTGGATGAAGCCCTTCTCGCCGACGTGGTGCTTGAGCTCCTTGCGCCACACGGCGTCGCGGATGATGGCGGCCAGCTGGCTGTCGTCGGCGCCGGCGCGCAGCGGGTCACGGAGATTGGTCTCGTTCAGGGAGAACAGGCAGGTCCGCAGGCGGCCGTCAGCCGTCAGGCGGATCCGGTTGCAATCTGCGCAGAAGGGCTCGGACACCGGGTTGATGAAGCCGATCCGTCCGCGGCCGTCGGCGAACCGGTACACGCGCGCGGTGGCGCTCGGCTCTCGAGGTTCAGGCTCCAGCGGGTAAGCGGCGTCAATCGCGGAGCGGATCTCCGCGCCGGTGAGGACCTGGGCGGAGGTCCAAGCCCGATCGGCATCCAGGGGCATGAACTCGATGAAGCGGACCTCGTAGGGGGTGCGGCGGGCCAGCCGCGCGAACGGAAGCACCTCCTGCTCAGTGAACCCGCGAATGGCCACCGCGTTGACCTTGATCGGATGCGCCTCGGGAAACCCGGACAGGATCTCCAAGCCGGCCAGGACCTGGTCCAGGGCGTCACGGCGGGTCAGCTCGTAGAAGCGGTCGCGCTGCAAGGAGTCCACCGACACGTTGAAGCGGTCGATGCCGGCGGCGACCAGGCGGGCCGCGTCGCGCCTGAGCAGGAACCCGTTGGTGGTCAGCGAGAGCTCATGCACGTCGCGCAGGTCGGCCAGCATCCCGGCGAGTCGGGGAAAGTCCCGGCGGACCAGAGGCTCCCCCCCGGTCAGGCGCACGTCGTGCACGCCCATGGCCCCGAACACGGTGACCAACCGCGTGATCTCCTCGAAGGTCAGGATCTCGGCGCGCTCCAGCCACGGCAGGCCCTCAGCGGGCATGCAGTACTGGCAGCGGAAGTTGCAGCGGTCGGTCACCGATACACGCAGATCGCCGATCCGGCGGCCGTGTCCGTCACGCAGCGGCTCTGAGACCATGTTCAGAGGCTACCCTTGGTCGTCATGCTCCGAGCGCGGGGTGCGATCCTCATATGCAGCGCATACGCACTGGTCGCCTGTGGAAGCAGCGCTCGCGATGAGGTCCAGGCCAAGGTGCAGCAGTTCGCGCACGCCACGGCCAACCGCGATTACCGGACGCTGTGTGAGCAGGTCCTGGCCCCACCCCTGATCGCCAAGTTGACTGCGGCCGGCGTGAGCTGCGATCAGGCGATGAAGATCTTTGTGACCAGCGTTTCGCAACCGACCATCAGCGTGTCGCGCATCAGCGTGCACGGCTCCCAGGCCTCGGCCGTGGTGCTAGCCGCGGCCAAGGGTCAGACAGCGGCGCTGGAGACCGTTGAGCTGGTCCAGACCCGAAACGGATGGCGGCTGGCGTCGTTGGCCACGCCTCGCTGAGTCGCCGCGCGGGTCCGGTGCCCTGGTCCGGCGTCAGCTCAAGCGAGCTTCGAGGGTCTGCTCCAGGGCCGCCACATCGGCCCCGGTCGGCTCCTCAGCCAGCCAGCGTTGGGCCTCGCGCCGGCCTCCGAGCGCGCGCAGCCCCCGCTCGCCGTGCTCGGCGATGAAGTTGGCCAGGGCATGGGCGCGGCGGCTGTGCCGGCGCCGCTGGGCCAGATCGAGCCCGGCGCGGTGGAGATCCAATGCTTGCACCAGCTCGGAGATCCCCTGGGCCGGTGGCAGCGAGGACACGGCCAGCACGTCGGTGTCGGCGCCCAGCGATCGCAGGGCGGCGTGGAGGTCAGACTGCGCGCGCAGGGCCACCTGACCCAGATCGGCTTTGGTCACGACCAGCACGTCGGGGATCTCCATGATCCCCGACTTCAAAAACTGCAGCACGTCGCCGGAGCCGGGCTGCACGACGACGGCGACCGTATCGGCGACATCGGCCACCTCGGTCTCGGACTGTCCCACGCCGACGGTCTCGATCACCACGACGTCGAAGGCGGTGGCCAGCGCGCTCGCCGCCGCCCGCGTGGCCGGGGCCAGCCCGCCCAGCCGCTCCCCCGCGGCGGTGGAGCGGATGAACACGCTCTGATCCTGGGGGTCACGCTCGATCCGCGCCCGGTCACCGAGCAGGCTGCCCCCCGAGCGTCGTGAGCTGGGGTCCACGGCCAGGACGGCCACCGAGCGCTCACCGCGCCGCCATGCGGCGACCAGGCTGGAGAGCAGCGAGGACTTGCCCACCCCGGGCGGCCCGGTGACTCCGACGATGTGCCCCGGAGCCTCGGCGCCGACGGCCGCGGGGGAGAGCGCCCCCAGCAGTTCTCGTGTCTGCCGGCGCGCCACTGCGGTCTGACTCTCGACCAGATTCAGGACCGCGGGGGCGGCGCTGAGGTCGCGCTCGCGCAGCCGCGCAGCGAGCTCGCGTCCGTCAGCTGGGTCCGGGCTCAAGCCACCGGCGCGGCGATGTCAACATCGAAGCGGTCTGCCACCAGGGAGACGATGTCGCGCATCATCTGGTTCAGATCCCAGTCCTTGGGCGTGTACACGGCGGCCACGCCAGCCGCGCGCAGGGCGGCGGCGTCGGATTCGGGGATGATGCCGCCGACCACCACGGGCACTTCGCCGACGCCCGCGTCGGCGAGCGCGCGCAGCACGGAGGGGATCAGCTCTGCGTGCGAGCCGGACAGAATCGAGAGCCCGATCACATGCACCCCCTCCTGGGCGGCGGAGCTGGCGATCTGCGACGGCGTGAGCCGGATCCCCTCATACACCACGTCCATGCCCGCGTCGCGGGCGCGCACGGCGATCTGCTCAGCGCCGTTGGAGTGGCCGTCGAGGCCCGGCTTGCCGACCAGGAACTTGAGCCGGCGGCCCAGGGCCTGACTGAGACGCTCGACTTCATCGCGCAGCGCGGACACCTCGCTGCTGGAGACCGCGGCCGCCTCACCGACTCCGGTTGGGGCCCGGTACTCCCCGAACACCTTGCGTAGAGCCCCGGCCCATTCGCCCGTGGTCACCCCGGCGCGGGCGGCGGTGATGGTGGCCGGCATCAGGTTCTCGTCCGGCGCCCGGGCCACGCGCTCGAGCTCGGTCAACGCCGACTGCACGGCTTGGGCATCGCGTTGGGCGCGCCAGGCCGTCAGGGCCTCACGCCGCTGGGCCTCGATCTCGGGGTCCACGACGAGGATCCCACCATCCCCGTCGGCGGTCAGGGGGGAGGGCTCGGTCGAGGTGAAGCGGTTCATGCCCACGATGGTCAGCTCACCGGCTTCGATCCGCCGCCAGCGCTCGCGATGAGACTCCACCAGGGAGGCCTTCATGTAGTCCACCGCCTGCACCGCCCCGCCCCGCTCGGCCACCTGGGCCATCTCCGCCCGGGCCCCCTCGGTGAGCTCGGCCACCAGCGCCTCCATCACGTGGGAGCCGGCGAAGATGTCGGGGTACTCGAGCAGGTCGGTCTCGTAGGCCAGCACCTGCTGGAGGCGCAGTGACCACTGCTGGTCCCACGGCCGGGGGAGCCCGAGGGCCTCGTTCCAGGCCGGCAGCTGAACCGCGCGGGCCCGCGTGGAGCGCCCCAGCGTCACGGCCAGCGCCTCCAGCGCGATTCGGTACACGTTGTTCTCAGGCTGGGCCTCGGTCAGGCCGAGTGAGTTGACCTGGACGCCGTAGCGGAAGCGGCGGTGCTTCTCGTCTGAGACGGCGTAGCGCTCACGGCCCAGCTCGTCCCACAAGGCCGCCATCGCTCGCAGCTTGGCGTGCTCCTCGACGAAGCGTACGCCGGCGTTGACGAAGAACGAGATACGGCCGAACACGCTCTCCATCAGATCGGGCCCACCACCCACCCGCTCGGAAACGGCGTCCAGCACGGCGATCGCGTTGCTCATCGCGTAGGCGATCTCCTGTACGGGCGTGGCGCCGGCCTCCTGCAGGTGGTAGGAGCAGATGTTGATGGGGTTCCACTTGGGGACGTGCCGGACGGTGTAGGCGATCGTGTCGGCGATCAGCCGCATGCTCGGTCCGGGCGGGAAGGCGTAGGTCCCCCGGCTCAGGTACTCCTTGAGGATGTCGTTCTGGGTCGTGCCCTGGAGCTGCTCGGCTGCCCCCCCCTCATCCTCGGCGGCGACGATGTAGAGCGCCCGCAGCCAGGCCGCCGTGGCGTTGATCGTCATCGACGTGTTCATCTGATCCAGCGGGATGCCGGCCAACAGCGTGCCCATGTCCCCCGCATCAGCGATCGAGACCCCCACTTTGCCTACCTCGCCCCGGGCCAGCTCGTGGTCGGGGTCATAGCCGGTCTGGGTGGGGAGGTCGAAGGCAATCGAGAGGCCGGTCTGCCCCTTCTCGAGGTTGCGGCGATAGAGCTCGTTGGAGCGCTGGGCGTCCGAATGACCCGCGTAGGTGCGCATCATCCACGGTCGGTCGCGCTCGGGCAGGCGCGCCGGGGGGGTCTCTGACATGGCGTCATTGTATGAGTGCCGACCGCAGCCGCCGTACCTGCGACAATTACCATGCGCATGCCCGATCAGAGCTCAGCCGCAACCGAGCACGCGATCCTGGCCGAGATCACCGCGCCCCTGGAGACTCTGCCCGACGATCCGGTCTCTGTGGTGCACGCTGATTTCCCGGTGGCGCTGCGCGGGTATGACCGCATGGCCGTCGATGCCTACGTGCAGCGCACCAGTCAGCTGGTCGCTGAGCTGCAGGCCACACGCTCCCCGGAGGCGGCGGTCCGCCGGGCTCTGGAGCGGGTGGGGGAGCAGATCTCGGGCATCCTCCAACGCGCGCATGAGACAGCCGAGGAGATCACGGTCCAGTCGCGGCGCGAGGCCGAGGACCGTCTCGAGCAGGCACGGGTGGAAGCGGCCGAGGTCGCCGCGCTGGCGGCCCAGCGTGTCCGCGACCTGGACGCAGACACCGACCGGATCTGGATCGAGCGCCACCGGATTGTCGACGATGCTCGCGATCTGGCCTCCCAACTGCTGGCCCTGGCCGAGACGGCGGCGGACCGCTTCCCCGACGAGGGCGAGGATGACCCCGGAGCCTCATTGAGCGCCGCGTCGGTGACGCCTGATCCCGGTTTGACCGAGGACGACGAGCTCAGCTCACGCCCTGATGAGTCCGACGAGTTCGACGCCGGTGACGATCCCCAGTACGAGGAGATCGAGCACCAGGCCGCCAACGAGGAGGAGGACGACGTCCTGACCGACAAGCCGCCCGAGACCAACCTCACCACTTACTCCGCGCCCGAAGAGGACACGACCGGCCGCACGCCGGTGTACGACGATGAGCCCGGTGACGAACCGGACATCGAGGCCACCCGGCGCTTCTCGCCCCTGGACCTCGAGGCCGATGAGCCGACCGGCCCCGAGCCCGCACCGCCGCCGCCCGGGGTCTCGCGCTCGGTGATCCCGCCCGCCTCGCCGGCCGCCAACCGGCGCCAGCGCCCTTAACCAGCTCGGCTCACCGACCGGCGTGCGCGTGATCGATCTCATGCACCTCGGTCGCGAGCGCGTGATCGGGTGCTGGCAGGTCGATGATGTACTCATCGACCCGGGGCCGAGCTCCTGCCTGCCCACGCTCCTGGAGGCCCTGGGCGATGACCGGCCTCGGGCCCTGCTGCTGACCCACATTCACCTGGACCACGCCGGCGCAACCGGATCGCTGGTGGCGCGCTGGCCTGAAGTGCAGGTCTACGTTCACCAGCGGGGGGCCCGTCACATGGCCGATCCCGACCGGCTGGTGGAGAGTGCCCGACGGCTCTACGGCCAGGACATGGATCTCCTGTGGGGAGAGATGCGCCCCGTGCCCGAAGCCAACCTCCACGTTCTGCACGGCGGGGAGCAGATCCTGGACGGCGCCTACGAGGTCGCCTATACCCCCGGTCACGCCTCACACCACGTGTCCTACCGCCATGACGGCACTGCGTTTGTGGGTGACGTCGGCGGCGTGCGCATCAGCGCTGACTCAATGACGATTCCGCCCACTCCGCCCCCCGACATAGACGTCGAGGCCTGGCACGAGTCGATCGCCCTGATTCGTGCGTGGGCGCCCGAGCGCCTGGCCATGACGCACTTCGGGGCCGGCGATGATCCGCCGGCCCAGCTGGATGAGCTCGAGGCTCGGCTGGACGAGTGGTCTGCGCTGGCGCGCGACTGCGACCGCGACGCCTTCATCAGCGAGGTTCGGCGCCAGATCGAGCGCGACGGAAGTGCCGAGCAGGCCCAGACATATCAGCAGGCGGCACCGGCCGAGCAGCTCTACGCCGGCTACGAGCGTTACTGGAGCAAGCGGAGCTGAGCTAGACCGCAGGCCTTGGGCCCCGGACCGTGCTCGACCGCGAGCCTGGCCGGCGGTATCCTGGCCCGAGATGGCGCAGATCGTGGAGCTGCCGCGCGTGCGCGAGCCGGGCGGGGGTTTGGGCGGCCACTGGCGCGTGGTGGTCCTCAACGACGACTTCAACACCTTTGACCACGTGGCCGAGACACTGGCCAGGATCGTGCCCGGCGTGACGCTGGCCAACGGCTATCAGATCGCCGACCAGATCCACAACCGGGGACTGGCCATCGTCTACAGCGGGGCCCGCGAGGAAGCCGAGCTCTACTGGGAGCGGCTCGACGACGCCGGCCTGACCATGGGCCCGCTGGAAGGCGGCTAGTGCCCGCCGGCTAGGCCCGCTCGGGACCGGGCGCTGCGGGCGGGCAGCGTCTTGGCCGCCTGGCGCTCGGCGCTGACGCGCACGACGTTCCAGACGATGCCCAGGCGCTCCAGGGCGGCGATGAGCAGACCCGTGGGGTCAGCGAGGCGCTCCCAGAAACGCAGACCGTGAAAGGCCGAGGTGGGGAAGGCGTGGTGGTTGTGGTGCCAGGCCTCACCCATCGACAGCGGGGCCAGCCAGAACACGTTGCGCGACTCATCGTCAACGTCAAAGCGCTTGCGTCCGATGAAATGGCATACCGAGTTGATCGACCACGTGACGTGATGCAGCACGAACACGCGGACGAAGCCGCCCCACAGCAGGGCGGTCAGCGCGGTGCCCAGACTCCCGCCGACGATCCAGCCCAGCGTGAAGGGAATGGCAAACCCGAGCGTCACCCAGAGCCAGAACAGCTTGTCGACGCCCCGAACGACGCGATCTTTGACCAGATCGGGGGCGAAGCGCTCGCGCTCAGCCGTGCCGACGGTCTCGAACAGCCAACCCAGGTGCGCGTGCCACAGACCCTTGACGGCGCCAACGAAGCCGGGGCCGCTGAGATGGGGGGAGTGCGGGTCACCGTCCTGGTCGGTGAAGGCGTGGTGCTTGCGATGATCGGCCACCCAGGTGATGACCGAACCTTGCACGGCCATCGAGCCGAGCACGGCGATGATCGCCCGGAAGGCCGGGGAGGACTCAAACGCCCGGTGCGTGAACATCCGGTGATAGCCCAGCGTCACGCCAATGGCGGTGAGGACGTAAAGGCCGATGAGCAGGCTCAGCTCCAGCGGTCCGACGGCGCGGTTCCAGAGCAGAGCGATCGCCACCACGAGACCGACGAGGGGCGCCGGGACTCCGATCAGGTTGACAACCTTGTTCGCTGTGCTCATGGAGTTCGTTGTGCTCATAACGATGAGAGTCTACGTTACCTTTTCCCGAGATTCTCCTACAACCCGCGACTAGACCCAGCGTAGAACTTATACATTGCGTATGAATTATGGCTGATCAGCCGTGGTATGACCTCCCGCCGGAGATTGTCGCCGTGCTGCGGCCGGCGCTGGACGTGGTGACCGACGAGATGATCGAGGCCGTGGCCACCGTGCCCGCCTACGCGCGGCCGCTGGGGGGGCAGTTCGGAGCCGGTATCCGCGACGGCGTGCAGGCCGCTCTGCGCCACTTCCTAGCCGAGATCGAGGCCGGAGCACCTGTCACGCGGCCCGATGTCTACGTCGCCCTGGGCCGCGGTGAGATGCGGGCCGGGCGCAGTCTGGAATCACTGCTCAGCGCCTACCGGGTCGGTGCTCGGGTGGCCTGGCGGCGCTTTGCCGCCGCCGGCGTTGAGGCCGGGTTGGAGCCCGAGACGATGTATCTGCTGGCCGAGTCGCTGTTCGCCTACATCGACGTCCTGTCGGCAGAGTCGGCCCAGGGTCATTCCCAGGAGCAATCGGCCGCCGCCAGCGAGGCGGTGCTGCGCCGGCGCCGGCTGGTACGGATGCTGGTCCGCGACCCGCCCCCCGATCCGAGCGCGCTGGAGGCCGCTGCGGCTGAGGCGGACTGGCCGCTGCCGCGCCGCATGGCCGCCATTGCC
>JALYZQ010000037.1 GCA_030948805.1 Actinomycetota bacterium
CGTCATAAGGGCTCAGGCGCCAGTCGAAGGACAGTGAGTCATTGAGGGCCCGAAAGCCGGTGTGCTGGGGTTCGCCGAAGCGCGACATGGCGCCATTATGGACCGGCGGCGCTCAGCGCGACCGGCGCGCGGACCAAGCCCCCTAGCTCCCTTTTGCCACTCGGATTCAAATTGTGGGCGTTCTTCCCCCATGAATTCAATCCAAGTCACCCCGTGCGAGCCCTCAGTGCCCCCCCGGAGCCGCTGAGCGCCGCCCCCAGGGCCTCGGCCACCCGCGTGACCTGGCCCTCGGTCAGGCCGGGAAAGAACGGAAGGGCGACTGAGCGGGCAGCCACATCCTCGCACACCGGGAACTGGCCCTCGCGGTGCCCATAGCGCTCGCGGTAGTAGCTCATCAGGTGGATCGCCGGCAGGTAGGGCTTGCTCTGGATGCCGCGCTCGGCCAGCGCGCGGACCACGCCGTCGCGGTCATGCCCACGAGGCACCTGGACCACGAAGACGAACCAACCGCGCCGGTCGCCGCTGGTGTCGGGGTAGGGGAGCGTCAATCCCTCCAGGTCGGCCAGCGCCCCGCGGTAGAGCTCGGCCACTGCGGCGCGCCCGGCCAGCAGGTGATCGAGGCGCTGCAATTGAGCCAGGCCGATCGCGCACGCGATCTCCGACAGGCGGTAGTTGAAGCCCAGCCGATCGTGGTCCAGCCAGCCCATGTCGGGGGCGCGGCCTTGGTTGCGCTCGGAATCGATCCTTTGCTTGAGCCCGGGATCGGCCAGCGTCACCATCCCACCCTCGCCGGTGGTCATCTGCTTGTTGGCGTAGAAGCCGAATACGGCCGGATGGCCGCGGCCGCCGACCGGAGCGCCGTCGGCATGGATGGCGCCCAGCGCCTCACAGGCGTCCTCGACGATCGGCAGTCCCAGGCGCTCAAAGGCCGGCAGATCAGCCGGATAGCCGAAGATGTGCACCGGCAGCAGCGCTGACGTCCGGTCGGTCACGGCCGCCTGCGCCGCCTGCGGGTCGAGGTTCAGGGTCAGCGGATCGATGTCGGCGAACACCGGCCGCGCCCGTTCGTAGATCACGGCGTTGGCACTGGCCACGAAGGAGAACGGGCTGGTCACGACCTCAGTGCCGTCGCTGACGCCGACCGCCCGCAGGGCGAGGTGCAGCCCAGCCGTACCGCTGGACACGGCGCTGGCGTGGGAAATCCGCAGCCGCGCCGCGAACGCCCGCTCGAACTCGGCCAGTCTGGGCCCCAGCGAGAGCTGGCCAGAGCGCAGGACGGCGAGGACGGCCTGCTCCTCGCCCGCGCCCATCACGGGTCGAGCGAGCGGCACGACGTCGGTCACGGCCGCGAGGCGGGCTTGACGGCCAGCTGCTCCGGGCGGTGGCGGTTCTGCATCGCGTACTCCAGCGAATCCAGCAGCGCCTGCCAGGAGGCGACGATCACGTTCTCAGACACCCCGATCGAGCCCCACACGTGCTCGTGATCGGTGGCGTCGATGAGGACCCGCGTGACCGCCGCGGTCCCGCCCTTGCCCTCGTCGATCAGCCTGACCTTGAAGTTCTCCAGCTCGATGTCGGCCAGGTGGGGGTACAGGCTGCCGATGGTCTGGCGCAGCGCCTTGTCCAGCGCATTGAGTGGTCCGTTGCCCTCGGCCGTGCACACGTAGCGCTCGTCGTTGATCCAGATCTTGATCGTGGCCTCGGTCTCGACGTGCCCGTGGTGGCCCATCTCCACGATCACCCGCCAGTGCTCGAGCGTGAACAGTGGCTGGTAGTCGCCTGTCTCCTTGCGCAGCAGCAACTCGAAGGAGCCGTCGGCGGCCTCGTAGTGAAAGCCCTGGTGCTCGAGCTCCTTGACTCGCTCGGCGACCCGCGCGGCGGTGCTCTCGTCGAGTTCCAGCCCGGCCTCACGGGCCAGCATCTGGACAGTGCCCTTGCCCGACAGCTCGGAGATGAGCAGCTCACGGCGGTTGCCGACGACCTCGGGAGCCACGTGCTCAAAGGTCCTCGGGTCGGCGGCCACTCCGGCCACGTGCAGGCCGCCCTTGTGGGCAAAGGCGTTTCGGCCGACGTAGGGAGCGTCGGGGTCGGGAACGAAGTTCAGCAGCTCGGCCACGTAGTTGGCCGTCGGTGTGAGCTCAGCGAGCTGCTCGGCACTGAGGCACTGGTGGCCGAGCTTGAGCTGGAGGCTGGGAATGATCGTGGTCAGGTTGGCGTTGCCGCAGCGCTCTCCGTAACCGTTGAGCGTGCCCTGGACATGGCTGGCGCCGGCGGCCACCGCAGCCAGGGAGTTGGCCACCCCGCAACCCAGGTCGTCGTGACAGTGGATCCCGATCCGCAGCGCCGAGCTGGTCAACGTGGCGCAGACCTCGCCCATGGCCGCGGTGATCTGGCCAGGGAGGCCACCGCCGTTGGTGTCACAGCACACAACCGTGTCCGCGCCCGCCTCGACGGCGGCCCGCAGGCAGCGCAGGGCATAGCCGGGATCGTCGGCGAAGCCGTCGAAGAAGTGCTCGGCGTCGTAGACCACCCGCTTGCCCTCGGCGACCAAGAAGGCGATCGACTCGGTGATCATGCGCAGGTTCTCGTCCTCGTCGACCTTGACCACCTTCTCCAGGTGCAGCTTCCAGGTCTTGCCGACCAGCGTGCAGACGGGCGCGAAGCAGTCCGCCAGCACTCGCAGCGCCGGGTCGTCGGCAGCGGCCGTGTCGCGCCGGCGGGTCATCCCGAAGGCGGTGATCTGGGCCGTGCCCAAGCGCTCGCCGGCCAGCAGCTCAAAAAGCTCCAGCTCTTTGGGGTTCGAGCTCGGAAATCCGGCCTCGATCAGGCCGATGCCCAGCGCGTCGAGCCGATGCGCGAGCCGCAGCTTTTCCGCTGCCGAGAGCGACATCCCCTCACCCTGCATCCCGTCGCGCAGGGTGACGTCACAGAGCTCGATCGCGCCCGCGTGGGCCGGAGTCATCCCGCGCCGGACCCGGCCACGGGCGCGGTCTGACCCGCGGGCAGCTCGACGATGTCGAGCCACTCGGCGTAGCGGGGCTCGGCGCCGCGCAGCGCGCGATCGTAGACCGCCTGGAGGTCTCGGGTGACCGGTCCGGCGCCCTGCCCGCCACCGACGGGATGGTCGTCGATCTCCCGCACCGCGACCAGCTCGGCAGCTGTGCCGGACATGAACACCTCGTCGGCCAGGATCAGCTCCGCTCGGGCCAGATCGCGCTCGATCACCTCATAGCCCCGGTCACGGGCGATGGTCAGGATCGAGGCGCGACTGATGCCGTCCAGGATCCCGGCGGTTTGCGGCGGCGTGAGGATCTGTCCGTCACGCACGACGAACAGGTTCTCACCCGAGCCTTCGCAGACCATTCCGCGGGCGTCCAGCAGGATCGCCTCCTGGTAGCCGGCCTTGGAGGCCTCGATCTTGGCCAGCACGCTGTTGAGGTACTGGCCGCTGGCCTTGGCGTGGGGGACCAGAGCGTCGGAGGAGATGCGCCGCCAGCTCGAGACCTTGGCCCGGATGCCGCTGCGCTTCGCCTCCTCCCCGAGGTAGGCGCCCCACGGCCAGGCGGCGATCGACACCGAGACCTCGCAGTCCAGCGGATAGAGCCCCATCTGGCCGTAGCCTCGATAGACGATCGGACGGATGTAGCACTCGCGCAGCCCGTTGGCCGCGATCAGCTCGTGCGTCGCCGCGCGCAGCTGCTCGAGCGTGTAGGGGATCGGCATGTAGTACAGCTCGGCCGAGCGCAGCAGCCGCTTGAGGTGGTCACGGTGGCGGAAGATCCCCGGCCCGCGATCGGTGGGGTAGGCGCGCTCGCCCTCAAAGACCGCGGTGCCGTAGTGCAGGCCGTGGGTCAGTACATGGATCTTGGCGTCCTCCCAGGCAACCAGCTCTCCGTTGTGCCAGATGAGGTCGGCTTTCTCCACTCAGATCTCCTTCGGGGACAGGGTTACAGGTGCTGCAGTACGGCCTGGGTGGCCTGGGCGGTGGTCGCGCCACCCCCGAGGTCCGGCGTGCGCAGTCCGGCGGTGAGCGCTTGATCGACGGCCGATTCTACTGCCGACGCCTCAGCCTCCAGCGCGAATCCGTGGCGCAACATGAGCGCGGCGGACAGGAACATGGCCAGAGGATTGGCCACGCCGGTCCCGGCGATGTCGGGCGCCGAGCCGTGCACCGGCTCGAACACCCCTGGGCCGCCCTCGCCTAGGGACGCGCTGGGCAGCATGCCCAGTGAGCCCGTGAGCATCGCGGCCTCGTCACTGAGGATGTCTCCGAACATGTTCTCGGTCACGATCACGTCGAAGTGACGCGGGGCGGCGACCAGGCGCATGGCGGCGTTGTCGACCAGCAGGTGCTCGAGCTCAATGTTGACGAACTCCGGGTCGTGCACCTCGGCGACGACCGCGCGCCACAGCCGGCTGGTCTCCAGCACGTTGGCCTTGTCGACGCTGGTCACGCGCGAACGGGCGGCGCCGAAGGCCACCCGGGCGATGCGTTCGATCTCGGCCCGGGTGTAGAGACACTGGTCAGAGGCCTGGTCGGCGGTGCGGGTCTTCTCGCCGAAGTAGATCCCGCCGGTCAGTTCGCGGACGACGAGGAGATCGGTGCCCTCGATGACCTCCGGTTTCAGCGGACTGGCCTCATAGAGCGCCGGCAGCGGCCTGACCGGGCGCAGGTTGGCAAACAGCCCGAGTCCCTTGCGCAATCCGAGTAGGCCCTGCTCAGGTCGCGGTCGGCCGGGATCGCTGGCTGCCGCCAGGTCCCACTTCGGGCCTCCCACCGCGCCCAGCAGAACGGCGTCGGCAGCGCGGCATGCGGCCAGTGTCTCCTCGCTGAGCGCGACTCCGTGCGTGTCGATCGACGCCCCGCCGAAGGCGTGCTCCTCGTACTCGAGCTCGACATCTACGGCGTTGAGCACCTGGAGGGCGGGGGCGATGATCTCCGGGCCGATTCCGTCTCCGGGCAGCAGGACTACGCGACGGCTCATGCGACCGTCCGGGGCAGCCGGGCTTCACGCATGCCGCGCGCTCATGTTCAGGCGCACGTAGTCGAGCACCAGCGGGTCGTCCAGGCGGATCAGCACAGAGTCGATGAACTGGTCACGCAGGTCGACCGGCAGCCGCTCCAGGTGGCGCACCAGGCACACCGTCTGCACGAAGCTGCGCGGCTCCTCAGGCTCGGTCGGACGGTCCGCCATCCAGCACGACACCTGATCAAACCCGGCCCGCACCAGCCGCTGCTCGGTATCCGTCACGGTCGCATAGTTCCACGGGCCCTGCCAATCGGTGAAGAATGCCGCGAACGGCTCCTCGCCGGCCACCTCATCGGCCAGGCGGCGGAAGGCGGCGATGTTGCCGTGCCCGCCGCACTGGGCCTGCAGCCGACCGCCGGGCTTCAGGTTGCGATGCAGGGCGCCGAACAGCGCATCGTGGTCGTCGATCCAATGGAAGGTCGCATTGGAGAAGACAACGTCGACCGGCTCGGGCAGCGCCAGCACAACCAGATCCTGGCACAGCACCGTGACCGCGTCGCCGAGCGCCTGGATGGTGTGGCGGACCATCGACGGCGCCGCATCGACGGCGTACACGGTCCCGCGAGGGACTCGCCGCACCAGCTCGGCCGTGACCCGGCCCGAGCCGCAGCCGGCGTCCAGGACGATCTCGTCTCCGGCCAGCTCCAGGCGGTCCAACTGCTCGGCTGCCCATGCCTGCTGGGGTCCCGATATGCGGTCATAAGTGGCCGCATCCCAGTCGCGAGCACTCATAGGGCGGTGGTCACCGGTCCCGTGCGCTCATGTTTGCGTTCGTAGTCCTCGATCGACCCGTGGTCCTCGGCCAGCGTGGCCGCGATGTCGTCCAGCCCGCTGAGCAACCGGTGCTTGATGGCTTGATCGATCTCGAAGCTGGCCAGTCGGACCCGGCCATCCGGCTCCTGCCAGCGCACCTCCTGCGCCGACAGGTCGACCTGAGCCTCCCCGATCTCAGCGATGGCAGCGCATTCCTCGTCGGTGAGCTGCACGGGCAGCAGGCCGGCCTTGGTGCAGTTGGAGCGGAAGATGTCGGCGAAGCTCGGAGCGATGATGGCCCGAAAGCCGTAGTCCTCCAGGGCCCAGGCAGCGTGCTCCCGGCTCGAACCGCAGCCGAAGTTGCGTCCGCCGACGAGGATCGGGTTGGCGGGCAGCTCCCAACCGGGCTCCTGCCTCCAGTCAAAGAACAGGAACTCCCCGAATCCGGTCCGGGCGATCCGCTTGAGGAACTGCTTGGGGATGATCTGGTCGGTATCGACATCATCACGGGACAGCACGCTGACCGCGCCGGTGATGGTCTCAATCGCTCGCATCAGCGCTCCCAGTCTCGGATGTCGACGAAATGGCCCTCGATCGCCGCCGCCGCCGCCATCTGCGGGGAGACCAGGTGCGAGCGGGCTCCCCGCCCCTGGCGGCCCTCGAAGTTGCGGTTAGACGTCGAAGCCACCCGTTCGCCCGGCGCCGCGACGTCAGGATTCATGCCCAGGCACATTGAGCAGCCCGCGCCGCGCCAGTCAAAGCCGGCCCGGCGGAACACAGCATCCAGCCCTTCGCGCTCGGCCTGCGCCTTGACCTGGGCCGAGCCCGGCACGACCATCGCGTACACGCCGTCGGCGACCTTGCGTCCGGTCACCACCTCGGCCGCAGCCCGGAGATCGCCGATGCGTGAGTTCGTGCAGGAGCCGATGAACACGCGGTCGAGCTTGATCTCGTCGATCGAGGTGCCGGGATGCAGATCCATGTAGTGCAGGGCTCGCTCGTCCTGGTCTGAGGTCGGGTCGGGTACGACCTCGGTGACACCCACGACCATCCCCGGCGTCGTGCCCCAAGTGACCATCGGGCTCAGGGCGCCGGCGTCGACGGTAATCTCGCGATCGAACGCCGCCCCATCGTCGGTGCTCAGGGCGCGCCAATCATCGGGAACCTCAGCCGGGGCCCCGGGTCGACCCAGAACCCAATCAAAGGTCGTCTCGTCGGGCGCGATCATCCCCGCCCGGCCACCGCCCTCGATCGTCATGTTGCAGACCGTCATCCGGCCCTCCATGCTCAGCGCCTCGATCGCCGGACCGGCGTACTCCACCACGTGGCCCACGGCGCCGGCGACCCCCATCTGGCCGATCGTGGCCAGGATCAGGTCCTTGGCCGTGACGCCGAAGCCCAGCGCGCCCTCATAGCGGATGCGCATGGACTTGGGCTTTGCTCCGACCAGGCACTGAGTGGCCAGGACGTGCTCCACCTCGCTGGTCCCGATGCCGAAGGCCAGCGCCCCGAAGGCACCGTGGGTGGCCGTGTGCGAGTCGCCACAGACGATCGTCATACCCGGCTGGGTGACCCCGAGCTCAGGGCCGATCACGTGCACGATGCCCTGATGAGGGGAGCCCAGCGAATAGATGGGCACGCCGAACTCGGCGCAGTTGCGCTCCAGCGTCTGGACTTGGACCCGCGAGAGCTCATCGCGGATCTGCGCCACGCGGGTCGCCCCGTCGGTCGGCACGTTGTGGTCCACCGTGGCCAGCGTGCGGTCGGGGCGTCGGACCTGGCGGCCCTCCAGGCGCAGGCCCTCGAAGGCCTGGGGGCTCGTGACCTCGTGGATGAGGTGCAGGTCGATGAAGATCAGACCCGGCGACACCTCATGGGCTTGCCAGATCTTGTCGAACAGGCTCTGGGACATGTCTCGATCAGCTCCTTCGCAGGCCGGCACTGACCACGGCTAACAGCACGGCCGGCTCGTCGGCGGGGTTCTCGAAATGATGAGCCAGGTCGGCGTCGAAGGTCACGCAGTCCCCGGCGCTCAGCGGGTGGCGATCGCCGTCGCAGTGCAGCACCACGGCGCCGGACTCGACCAGTGCCGTCTCCCGGCTGCCGGGCTCGTGCATCGGGGGGTCGCCCGACCCCCCCGTCTGGGCGCCCGGCTCCAGGCGGTGGCGGGAGAGCTCGGCGCGCTGTCCGGGCAGCGGCGGGGTCAGGATCTCATAGCTGTGCCCGAGCGCCCCGCGCGGACCGGCGCGCCGCTCGCCGGCCCGGACCACCTCCACAGCTCCGCCCTCGTCCAAGCGCAGCAGTTGGGATAGGCGGAGATCCAGGCCCTGGGCGATTCGGGCCGCAACCTGGATCGTGGGGCTGGTGTCACCGCGCTCGACCTGGGACAGCATGGGAGCGCTGACCTTGGTGCGCAGGGCCAGGTCGCGCAGGGAGAGTCCCATCGCCTCGCGCAGAGCGCGCACGCGAACGCCCAGGGCTTCGGGGGGCACCGCGCGGCCGACAGCTAGCATACGCGCGTACGTTATCACGTACAGCTCCTGGGGCGCGTGGCCACTCGCGGGGGAGCCGGGGCGGATTTTCTGTCGCATTGACATGAAATCCGCCTCAGCCTTGGGGGGCTCTGGACCGTGCCGTCGGGCCGACCGCCACCGCGGAACCGACTAGCCTCGCAGTCCATGAACACCCGACCCGACGTCCTCGTTCTCGGTGGCGGCGGCGTGCTCGGAGAGGCATGGATCATGGGTGTGCTGGCCGGGATCGAGGACGCCACGGGATTTGATCTGCGCGACTGCGAAGCCTTCGTCGGCACCTCGGCGGGGGCCATCGTGGCCGCACACCTGGTCAGTGGACGCTCGCCGCGACGTCCCTCAGCCATGGGCACCGACCTCCAGCTCGCCGACCCTCAGCCCGTCCGGGGCCTAGCCGTCGCCGCCCTGGCCGCGGCCCGCCGGGCGGGGGCCTTCGCCCTGGCCGCCAGCTCGACGTTCGCGCCCCTGGCCCTGGGCGTGGCCGCTCCCGGGGGCGCCCTGGTTCGCGCGATGCTGCTACGGGGCCTTCCGCAACCGCCCGACGCGCTGACCCAGCTACGAGCCCAGATCGAGCGCACCGCGGCGCGTTTTGACGGACGCCTCCGAGTCACCGCCGTGGATCGCCGGTCGGGACGGCGGGTCGTGTTCGGAAGCCCAGGGGCCCCCCGAGCCACGGTGGCCGAGGCCGTCGCGGCCTCGTGCACGGTGCCGTGGCTGTTTGCCCCCGTGACCATCAGCGGGCGCGAGTACGTGGACGGCGGCGTGTGGAGTCCGACCAACCTCGACGCCGCCCCGGCCGGACGCGACACCCACGTCCTGTGCCTGAACCCCACGGCCAGCCTCTCGCC
>JALYZQ010000107.1 GCA_030948805.1 Actinomycetota bacterium
CGCGACTCTGGCTGGCCAGCTCAGCGACGATCGTACGCAGTCCCCGCCGCGCCGCCAGCACCCCCAGCGCGGTGGCCACGGTGGATTTCCCCACGCCGCCCTTTCCGGTGACGAAGATCAGTCGGCGCTGCAGAAGACCGGGCACGGCAGTGCAAAATACTTCAGCCCCCGGTCCGGCCCGGCAGAGGATTTAGCACGACGCTTGCGAATAGGAGCGCGTACGAGTCCACGAGACACATCGGAGCGCTCGCTGATGTCCACCTGCAAGGTGATCACGCTCGCCAACCAAAAGGGTGGCGTAGCCAAGACGACGACCACGCTCAACCTCGCGGTGGCATTCGCCGAGGAGGGACACCGCGTGCTCTGCTGTGACATGGACCCCCAGGGCAACCTGACCATGTCTCAGGGCATCGATCCCGACACGTTGGAGAAGTCGATGTACGACGTGCTCGTGCATCACACGCCGATCCGCGAGGTGATCCGCAAGCGCGAGGTTGACGTGGCCTGCGCCTCGATCGACCTGGCCGGCGCGGAGATCGCGATGTCGACCATGATCGGCCGCGAGCGCTCGCTGGAGAAGGCCTTCCGGGACATCGGGGAGGACTACGACTTCATCTTCATCGACACTCCACCCAGTCTCGGCCTGCTGACCATCAACGCGCTGACGGCCTCGGACAAGGTGATCGTCCCCGTCCAATGCGAGTATCTGTCGATGCGCGGACTGATCCAGCTGCAGAACACGTTGACCATGATCCGCGAGAACCTGAACCCAGACGTGGAGATCGAAGGCATCCTGCCCACGCTCGTCGATCTGCGCACGCTGCACGCCAAGGAAGCCATTGAGCTCCTGGAGGAGAACTTCGGCGACCAGGTGTTCGCATCGCGAATCCGCAAAACGGTGCGTTTTGCTGAGGCGCCTGTGAAAGGTATGTCAGTGCTGAAGTACGATCCCGACGGTCTGGCCGCACACGCCTACAGGCAGCTCGCCAAGGAGGTCCTCGCAAATGGCAACCGGTAAGCGCGCGAGCATGCGCGAAGGACCGCTGGCGGACCTGTTCCGCAAGACCTCCGAGGACGCTTCTGGTGCCATGGGCGGCAAGCCCGCCCCCCCCGCTGAGTCGGAGTCCGCTGCGCCCAAGCGCCGAACCAAGGCAGGAGCGCCAGCCGCGCCCAAGAGCCGCGCCAAGGAGTCCCCGCCGGCCCCGGCCCAGGAGTCGCCCCCCGCCGCTCCCCGCCGCCGGGCCCATCCTCACCCCTCCTTCGAGGCCCCCGCCGCCGCTCAGGAGGCCGGGGAGCGCCACATCCCCTCCCCGCAGGAGCGCCTGCGCCAGGCCTTCTCCTCCGACATCCCCGAGAACGTGCTCGAGGCGCCGCGGAAGCGACGTTCCGCGGAGCCCGCCCCCGATGCCTATGCCCGGGCGGACCGCCCCGGAGATGCCTATGTCTCCACGCCGGCTCTGGGCCCCGTCCTGCGCGTGGTCGGCGTCGGCGGCGCCGGGGTCAACGCGGTCAACCGCATGGTCGAGGCCGAGGTCGAGGGCGTCGAGTTTCTGGCCATCAACACAGACCTACAGTCTCTGCAGCTCTCCGCGGCCCACGAGACCCTGCATATCGGCGACGGAATCACTCGCGGGCTGGGCTCGGGATCTGATCCCGAGCTGGGCCGCCGCGCCGCGCGTGAGGAGTACGACCGGATCAAGGCCATGCTGCGTGGTGCTGACATGGTCTTCATCGCTTCAGGCTCCGGCGGCGGGACCGGCACGGGGGCGGCCCCGGTTGTGGCCCAGATCGCCCGGGAGCTCGGAGCCCTGACGGTGGGCATCGTCACGCGGCCGTTCCAGTTCGAGGGCTCCCGGCGTCGCGACCAGGCTGAGGCGGGCATCGTCGCGATGGCCGAGGAGGTCGACACGCTGATCGTCGTCCCCAACAACCGGCTGCTGTCGGTGCTGGACCGCGGGGTGTCCATGGTCGAGGCCTTCCGGGTCGCCGACGACGTCCTGCGCCAGGGCGTGCAGGGCATCTCGGACCTGGTCACCCTGCCGGGGCTGATCAACCTCGACTTCGCCGACGTGCGCACGATCATGTCCGACGCCGGCAACGCGCTGCTGGGCATCGGCATGGGCACCGGCGAACGACGCTCGATCGACGCGGCCGAGCAGGCCGTGGCCTCGCCACTGCTGGAGACCAGCATGGACGGCGCCCGCTCAATCCTGCTCTCCATCACCGGCGGCAATGACATCTCCCTGTGGGAGGTCAATGAAGCGGCCCGGGCCGTGGCCGAGGCCGCCCATCCCGACGCCAACATCATCTTCGGCGCCATGGTCGACGAGAAGCTCGATGATCAGGTCTGGGTCACCGTGGTGGCCACCGGGTTCGGTGAGCCGGCCCGACGCCGTCGCGAGGAGGATCCGTTCGCCGGGCACTCGCGCCGGGATGAGCGGGCCTTTCGGGAGCCCTCCGGTGAGCCCCGGGTGAGCCGGATCCGGGAGCGGCCCGGTCCGCGCGAGCTCGACGTTCCCGAGTTCATCCCCCGCCGCTGACCGGCGGCCATCGGGGTGATGCAGCTAAGCGTCGAAAATCGACGCTCAAACCCCATCACCCCCCTTAGCGGGGATTGGCGCACACTGCAGGCGTGAGCCATATGTCTGAGCTGGGCGTGGTTGCCGCTGGACATCCGGTCAGCGCCCGCGCAGGCGCCGACGTGCTGCGCGAGGGGGGCAACGCGGTGGATGCGGCGATCGGGGCGGTGCTGGCCTCATTCGCGTGCGAGCCGTTGCTGACTGGCCTGGGGGCGGGTGGCTACATGCTGGTGGTTGCTCCGGGCCAGAGCCCGGTGCTGCTGGACTTCTTCGTCGAGGCGCCGGGGCGCGAGCACGGGATCAAACCCCAGGCCGAGCTGCTGCCCGTGGAGATCTCGTTCGGTGACGCCCTGCAGACCTTCCACATCGGCGTGGCCTCGGTGGGCTGCTACGGCACCCCGGCCGGCCTGGCCGAGGCCGCCCGGCGCTTTGGCCGTGTGCCCCTGGAGCAGCTGGTGGCGCCCGCTGCCCGTCTGGCCCGCGAAGGGGTGCCCCTGACGATCGAGCAGGACTACATCGTGCAGTTGCTGGGGGCGATCGTCACCTCGACTACTGAGTGTGCGGCCCTGTTCGCTCCCGGCGGCACCCTGCTGCAGACCGGGGAGCGCATACGTCAGCCTGAGCTGGCCGACACGCTCGAGCGCTTTGGCGCCGAAGGGGCACGACCCTTCTATGAGGGTGACATCGGCGCTGCCATCTCGACCTGGGTCAGTGAGCGGGGAGGACTGCTGGGCATGGCCGATCTGCACGCTTACGCGGTCGTCGATCGCGAGCCGTTGGAGGTCGACTACCGCGACCGTCAGGTGCTGACCAATCCGCCTCCGTCGGCGGGCGGAATCCTCATCGCCCGCTCGCTGGCCATGCTGGCCCAGCGCCCGGGGCCTCCGGGGACGAGGGAAATACTGGATGTCATGGAGCGCACCCAGAGCGAGCGAACCTCCGAGTTCCTCGAGGGCCTGGATGATCCGGAGTTCGTGAGCCGGTTTCTCGGCGCTCCGCTGGGCTCGACGACTCACATCGCCGTGCTCGACAGGGAGGGCTGGGCCTGCTCGGTGACCTGCTCCAACGGTTCGGCCTCCGGTGTCGTGGTGCCCGGGACCGGGGTGCACCTCAACAACATGCTCGGCGAGCAGGATCTAAACCCGCTGGGCTTTCACCGCACGCCCGTGGGGCGGCGGATGCCCAGCATGATGGCCCCCACGGTGGTCCTGCGCGACAGCCAGCCGGAGCTCGCCGTGGGCAGCGCCGGGTCCAACCGCATCCGGTCGGCCATCCTGCAGACGATCGTGCGCTCCATCGACGAGGGCAAGCGGGCGGCCGAGGCCGTCGACGCACCCCGTGTCCACTACGAGGATGGGGTCATCTACGCCGAGCCCGGGATCGACCTGGAGGCCGTGGACCCCCGGGGCCACGCGCTCGGCCCCTTCCGTGAGCGCAACCTGTTCTTCGGTGGCGTGCAGGCCGCGGCCCGGGAGCCCGACGGAACGTTCTCAGGCGGCGGGGATCCGCGCCGTGGCGGGGCCTCGATCGTCGTCTCCGGATGAGCCTGGCCGGGCGCCTGGTGGCTGTGGCGGCGGCCGCGAGCACACTTGCCGGCTGCGGCCTGGACGTCCGACTGCCGGACCTGTTCCTGCTCACCCGGACCGGCCAGGGCACGCGGCTGACCCTGCTCGTCAACGATGCCGGGACCATGAGCTGCAACGGCGCCGCCGCCCGGCGGATCTCCAGTGCACGCCTGATCTCCGCCCGGGACCTGGCCGACAGCCTGGCCGCCGACGCCCGCCGCCATCTGCGCCTGCCGGCGCGGCGCAACGCCGTCTACAGCTTCCGAGTCCGCCTGCAACCGGGCACGATCAGCTTCTCGGATCGCGACACGGTCGATCGGCGCGAGCTGGCCCAGGCCGTCCTGTTCGCGACCCAGGCCGCCCAGCAGGTCTGCGGGCGCAGCGGGTAAGCGTTCTGCCACTGAGCGCGGCTTTACGGCCCTGAGTACCCTTCCGCGGTCGTGATCGCGCTCGCTGCCACCCAACACCTGATCAGCACCTTCCAGGCCATCGTGCTCGGCGTCCTGCAAGGCGCCACTGAGTTGTTCCCCATCTCGAGCCTCGGCCACACGGTGCTGTTCCCGACGCTGTTTCGCTGGGGCAACATCGTCGCCTGGCAGTCGCAGCCCGAGTCGCCCTGGCTGGCCTTCGTGGTCATGCTTCACGTCGGGAGCGCCGTCGGGCTGCTGATCTACTTCTGGCGCGACTGGATCGCGCTGATCCGGGCTTTCTTCGCCACCGTTGGCAAGCGCCGCATCGAAACCCCCACCGAGCGCCTGGCCTGGTTGATCATCTGCGCGACGATTCCGGTGGGGATCCTGGGCCTCGTCCTCGAGCATACGATTCGCGTCGCCCTGGCCAAGCCGCTCTCGGCAGCCATCTTCCTGATCGTCAACGGCTGCATCCTGCTCGCTGCCGAGCGCTACCGGCGCCGGGCCGAGGTGCGTGCCCTGGCTGAGCGCGAGGGTCTCAACCTCGAGGGCGCCCGCCGTCTGGACACCTTGGAGTACCGCGAGGCCGGGATCATCGGAGTGGCCCAGTCGACGGCGCTCATCGCCGGCATCAGCCGCGACGGCGTGGTCATGACCGCCGGGCTGGCCCGAGGCCTGGACAACGCCGACGCTGCGCGATACGCATTCCTGCTGGCCACGCCGCCGATCCTGGCCGCCGGCCTCTACAAGCTTCCCGATCTGACTGGCCCGCACGGCAACGGTATCCGCGGGGCGGCGGTGATAGCGGCCGTGTTCGCCGCCATTACGGCCATCGTCACCGTGCATTTCCTGACTCGCTACTTCCGGCGCGGGAACCTGCGTCCGTTCGGGATCTACTGCATCCTGTTCGGTGCCTTCATGGTCCTGTTCACGCTGATCGTCGGCGCACCCTCGGCCTCTGGTTAGCTAGCTGAAGCGGACCTTGCCGTTAGAGCGCGCCTGGGCCTGGGCGCGGTCGACGAAGTCCAGGCGCTTGGTGGCGGCACGGAACAGCCGCGTGACCAGGCGCAGCCGGGCGCTCTCAGAACGTAGATCGAGCAGACCCTGCTTGGCCTCGAGCCCGAAGTCGACCGTGGCCGCCATGTCATAGGCGGTCATGGGCTCGAGCTCCTCGGCCTCGGGCTCGCGGTCTGTGGCGCGCCGGACCAGGTCGGCGTAGGCCGACTGGGCATCGGCGGCCAGCTCCGGCTCAGCCGGCTCTTGTTGATCGGCGACGAACTCGACCACACCGGCCGGGTAGGCCAGATGGGCCTGACGCTCGAGCACCCGGAATGGCCGCGTGCCCCGGCCGAGCAGGTTGATGCGCCCGTCCTCCAGTCGCTCCAGGACCCGCTCAATCGCGCACGCGCACCCGATATCGCGCAGGCCGTCGTCAGACAGCCACACGATTCCGAACTCGGTCTCGGTCTCCAGGCAGCCGTTCATCATCGTCTTGTAGCGCTCCTCGAAGATGTGCAGCGGGACAAGCTCGCCGGGCAGCGCGACTAGGCCGAGCGGAAAGAGGGGAAACTCGCTCGCCACCGAGTCAGGCATGGAGAAAGTCTAGGCTCGTCCGGCTCCGGTCCCGCGCGGCGGGCTCAGGGGCGCCGGGCCGTGATCAGCAGGTTGTAGAAGATCGCGGGCGGCAGCAGCGGCTCGAGCACCTTCTCATCCACGCGCTGGAGCAGCAGATAACCGTGAAAGGCGTACTGACGCCACAGCATGGGGACATCGGCGGGATTGGCGCTGGCTTCCAGGCTGCGGTTGAACCAGCCAAACCAGTTGGCGGCCAGCTCCTCGCCGCGAACGTCAATGTCGGCAAATCCGGCCCGGCGGGCGTGACGCCGCAGATCGGCCGGCGCAAAGGCGTGGATGTCGAC
>JALYZQ010000111.1 GCA_030948805.1 Actinomycetota bacterium
GACGCTGCTGCCCCTATTCGCCTACTACGGCGGGACGTTGTTCACCGTCACCGGAGCGCTGGCGATCGCCCTCGGCGGAGCCGTCCGGGCCTACGTGCTGTGGTGGCTGGTGGGCTTCGCCGCCGCCTACGGCGGGTGGTACTGGCTCAGCCGGATCGCCGGCGTTGGCCGTTGGCTCGCCCACGTGCCGGGGTTCGTTTTCATTACCTCCGGCTACTACCTCACCCTCATCTACGCCCGGGGCGACTTCGCAGAGTTCAGCGCGATCTCTCAAATTCCACTCATTGTCGCGGCGGGGCTGAGCGTGCTGCTCTCCGACCGCGTGCGGCTCTGGCCGGCGCTCGCCCTCGCCATCAGCACGCTGCTATTCGTCGGAAGCCACAACATCAGTCTCCTGTGGGGCCTGACGCTGCTGGCGGTGATCGCCCTCTTACTTGTAATCATCGTGCCCGATGCCCGACGCGTGATCACGTTCGCCGGCATGCTGCGCGTGGCCGCTCTGACCGTACCGGCCGCCCTCGTCAACGCCTGGTTCCTGGCTCCGGCGGTGGCCTACGGCGGCCGCACCTGGGTCTCGACCGGCCTCGGACTCGGCCTCGCGCACACTTTGTATGCGACCAAGCCGCTGGTCAGTGCTGGTCACCTCTTCTCAGCGGGGCGGCCCGGAGCCTCGCTGGAGGCGCAGGACTTCGTCCTCGCCTTCCCGCTGCTGGCGATCATCTGGGTCCTCGTCGGCATCGCCCTGACGGTGGCTCGGCGCCGGTTCTCGCCGTGGGTGCGCGTCCAGATCCTGCTGGCGGCCATCGGTGCCCTGCTGGTGGTGACGATGACCCATCCGTCAGTCATCCTTGACCTGCCGCGCCCCTATCAGCTGGTGCAGTTCACTTATCGGCTGGATACCTACGTGGTCATGGTCCTGTGCGGAGCGATCCTCGCCACCGTGGTCCTGCTCAGACAACGGGCCGACCGCTGGGCGCGCGCGTGGATGTGGGCTCTCGCCGTCGTGCTCGCCGGCTCTGCGGCGGGAGCGATCTCCCAGGTGAATACGCATCCGACGGTGATCCGCAACCGGGACGCAGCGTTCTCCGACACCAGCCGCGCCGTCGGCCTGCATCTGCTCGATCAGCAGCTCACCTACAGCGACGTCACCCTGCCGACTGTCCCTACTTCGCTGCCGCTGCTGAGCTTCCCGGCTGCCTCGGTCAAGCGCAACCGTCTGATCGTGGCGGCCCCAGCCGCGCCCACGCCGCGGCTGTTTCGCACCAACCTGGCCGGAGCCCCGTATTTCGTCTCGGTCACTGGAGCGACGATCGTCGGCCGTGACCGTGCGCGCTTTATGGTCTTGCGCGTTCCGCCTCGGCCGGCCGGCACCACCGGCCGGATCACGGTCGCCAGCGCTGATCACGCGCCGGCGCAGGCGGGGCGCATCGTCACCGGACTGGCGCTGGCTTTCTGGCTGGGGCTCGTCATCTGGTCACTCATTACCCGGCGGTCGCGATCCGCGCGTCACGCAGGCGCCGACGCGACCCGGTAGAAGAGGACTCCCCCAACCCGGGAGGCTCTCGCCCCGAGGGCTTGGAAGAGCTGCGGCCAGGGCCCCGGATCGCTAGCCTGCACGACGATCGCGGTCACGTGCTTGGCGGTCATGAACCGACGCAGTTGCGGTCCGTAGCGGTGGATCAGCGGGCCGCCCACGAGCGTCGACCAGATCGGATATCCGCTGTAACTGGGCGGGAACGGATTGCCCAGGTAGCCGTCGGCAAGTCGAAAGCTATACCCAGTGTCGGCTTGCCATCGCTCGTTCGGTCCAAAGGCCGGGAAGGTCAGCACGTTGTCTGTGGGCCTGAGATACCTGCGATAGGCGTCGCCGGCGAAGAAGGCCGGATCGCGCGCGTCGGTGCTCCAGGCCGCATCCCCCACCGCGGGGATGACGCACACCATGGCCACGATCGCCAGCGTCCACCGTCCGGTGCCCCCGTGGGCAAGCCACATCGACACCGCCACCGCCGCCGGGAGGGCGACGAACAGGGCAAACCGAAGCGGCGTGGCATAACGGAGCACCGGCAGCTTGACCAGCAGGGCCCACGGCAGCCAAAGCCCCGAGGTCGGCGCCGTGGTCGAGAGGCGTGTGGGACCGCGCAGGGACAGGTGAGCTCCGAGTGACAGCACCGCCGCGACGACGAGGCACGCAAGCAGGACCTGAGCGATCCGGGACCGGCGCTCCTGCCAGGCGAACAGGGCGAGGATGCCCAGCCACGGCAGTCCGAGATAGGTCTGGAGATTGGCGCCCCGTGGCTGGGCCAGACCCAGCACGCTGACCACCGCGGTGAGGGACGGAGGCGCGACGAACGCCACCAGCGGGGCTGAGAAGAACGTCGCCCCGGGCGGATAGTGGGTTCCGAAGAGGAAGAAGTAGAGAAAGGGACTGACGACGACGACCGTGGCCACAAAAGCGAGGACGACGGCCCTCGCGGTGGCGAGCAGGTCGCCCCGGCGTGCCGGCAGTCGCAGTGCCGCGATGGCGAGGGCGACGACGCCGAACAAGGCGCTGCCGAGCAGCACCTCGGTGGAGATCAGGTATTGCGCGACCAGCGCCACCGTCATCCCGATCTGGAAGCGGCGTGGGGCCAGCGTGCCGTCCAGCCGGCGCACAACGAGCAGCACGAAGATCGGTAGGAGCGCAACCATCGCCGCGTCCGGGCCACCGGACAGGTGCAGCAGCGAGTAGGGCGAGAAGCCGAACAGGTAGCCGCCGACCAGAGCGGCCGAGCGGCGGCCCGTCACGTGGCGGCAGAGCAGGAACGCTGTCCAGGCGCTCAGGGCCGGCGCGAGGAGCTCGAGGACATTCCAGGAGCTCACCACTCCAAAGGCCAGGGTCACGGGTGCGAGCAGAAGGCTCGGCAGGGGCAGCGACGTGGACCACTCCAGGTTGAAGCCCTGGGGTACGAACATCAGGTG
>JALYZQ010000132.1 GCA_030948805.1 Actinomycetota bacterium
CGGTTGGCCACTATGTGGCCGCCCTCGGCATCGCACTCGGGCAGGACGACAGCCAGCTCATCGCCGCCCAGCCGAGCGACATGGGTCTCCATCCGCACCGCACCGCGGACGCGCGCTGCGATCTCGCTCAGGGCATGGTCCCCGGCCAGTTGGCCGCGGGCGTCGTTGACGGCCTTGAAGCGGTCCAGGTCGAGCAGAATCAGGGTCACCGGACGCCGGTGGCGCTTGGCGCGGCTCACCTCATCGCCCAGGTGGCGCTGGAAGGAGCGCTGGTTGGACAGTCCGGTGAGCGAGTCGGTGCTCGCCTCGGTGAGCAGCTGCGCGCGCGTCTGCGCGCCGGCCAGGCCCAGGCCGGCCAGATCGGCGAGATGCTGGAGAAGCTGGTGGCGACCCGCCGGAAGCCCACCTTCGGGGACGCCCTCAATGACCAGCGTGCCCCACCGCTCCTTGCCGGTCATGACCACCGTGCGCACTCGCCCCGGCGCCGGCTTGGTGTCACACTCGGTGAGCCGCTCCAGGCGGGCACTGGAGCCACCGGCGAACTCTGCGGCGTAGCTGGTCACCAGCCCCAGAGCCTTGTCGGTTGACTGCTGATGGGCGATGGCGGTAGCGATCTGCCCCAGCGCGCTGCGCTCCGCGGCCACGGCGCTGGCCGTAGCCTCGGCGCTCTGCAGGCGCGACGTTGCGCGATCGCGCTCGATGATCAGCGCCGCCAGCGCCACGATGGCGATCGCGCCGATGACCAGGGTGATCGTATGGCCGGCCTGGGCGGCGAGGTAGTAGGCAACCGCCGTGAGCACGATCACCGTCCACGATCTGGGACGTCTCAGGGAGCCACGGGCTGACACGAATCAGTTATCGGCAACTCCGGGCGGAGCTTGACGGCAGCTGGCCAGCGGCCGGTGTCGGGCGTCAGACCTTGGAGTGCTCGGGCCGCCAGGACCCGTCGTCGCCACGCGTGAAGTCCTGGAACAAACCTGGGGCTTCGGCGGTCATGATCTCAGCCACTCTGTCGAAGACCAACCGCAGCTCCTCCTCGGCTCCGGGTGAGGTGCGCATCTCGATCACGTGGCGAAGCGTGCGCAGGTTGGCCGTCCAGACGATGTCGGTGCTGAGGCCGATTGGGGCCAGGCGGCGCAGGGCCGAGGTCACCTCCTTCTTGACCGAGAAGGGGATCCCCTCCTCATCGAGGCCGAGGGTTTCGGCGGCGGAGAGCTGAAACTCCTCTAACTGCTCGACGAGAGTGATCACCTGATCGCGCACCGGCTCCAGCGCAGCCGGGACACGAAACCCGATGTCGGTCAGCCGGACGTAGCGCAAGCTCTCCTGGCTGAAGGCCGAACCCGCCCGATGGCGCACCAGCTCATGGGTGAACACGCGCGAGACCTGGCGGAAGACGAAGCTGAAGCTGGCGTGCTCCAGCACGCTGCCGTGCAGGCTGGCCAGCAGATTGCCGAGGTATTCGTCCTGGTCACGACGCACCCGGGAGACGTTCTTGTTCAGCCCCGGCTCCCAGCTGCGATAGCAGACGCGACCACAGAACTCGACCAGCAGCTGGGCGGCGTTGGGGTCGCCCGTCACCTCGCCCTCGCGCAGATCGAGCCAGGATGCGCCGCCGACATCCTCCAGGTAGGTGCGCATCGCGCCCAGGTCGACGGACGGCCGGGCGATGAGGTGGACCGAGGGTGACGTCTCGCGCATGGCGCTACATCTTGTCGTCTCAAGGCCGGTCACGGTCGGCTCAGGGGCTCGGGTCACACTCATGGCCACGGATCTTGTCTCAGCCTCCGGACGGCAAACGCTGACCCGCTGGGGATCGGGGGTGGGTGTATGCTGGCTGGCGATACGCATGCGTACCAGCTCGCCTGAACACGTCGACGTGCTGATTGTCGGAGCGGGGCTGTCGGGCATCGGCGCGGCCTGCCATTTCGAGCGGCGCTGCCCGGACCGCACGTATGCGGTCCTCGAAGCGCGCGAGGCGACGGGTGGGACTTGGGACCTGTTCCGCTATCCCGGCGTTCGCTCCGATTCGGATATGCACACGCTGGGCTACTCCTTCCGGCCCTGGGAGGACGCTCAGGTGATCGCCGACGGCGCCTCGATCCTCAACTACGTGCGCGAGACCGCGGCTGACTACGGGGTGAGCGACAAGATTCGCCTGGGCCACCGCGTGCGCAGCGCCGCGTACGACAGCGCCCAGAGTCGCTGGCAGATCACCGCCGAGCGGACTGGAGGCAACGAGCCGGTCACCCTGACCGCCTCGTTCTTGCTCATGTGCAGTGGCTACTACCGCTACGACCAGGGCTACACGCCCGACTTCCCCGGACGGGAGGACTTCAAGGGCGAGATCGTCCATCCCCAGCACTGGCCCGAGGATCTGGACTACGCGGACAAGCGCGTCGTGGTGATCGGAAGCGGCGCCACCGCCATCACGCTGGTCCCGGCGATGGCGGCCAGCGCCCGTCACGTGACCATGCTCCAGCGCTCGCCCAGCTACGTGCTCAGCCTGCCCGCCCAGGACCCCGTATCGAGCTTCCTGCGTCGCCGGTTGCCCGCGATGGCCGCCTATCAGGCCGTGCGGGTCAAGAACGTCGCCTTGATGACGCTCAGCTACCAGCTCAGCCGCCGCTACCCGCGCGCCGCCAAGGCGGTCATCCGCAAGGGCGTGGCGCGGCAGCTACCGACCGACTTTGACCTCGACACCCACTTCAAGCCCCACTACGACCCGTGGGACCAGCGCTTGTGCATCTGCCCCGACGGCGATCTGTTCCGCACGCTGCGGGCGGGCAGGGCCTCAATCGTCACCGATCAGATCGAGACCTTCACCGAGGACGGCATCCGCCTGCGGGGCGGGGCGGAGCTGCGGGCCGACGTGGTGGTCAGCGCCACAGGTTTGAACCTGCTGGCTCTGGGCGGCATCGATATCTCCGTCGACGGGAGCGACATCGACCTGCCCAACCGCATCGCCTACCGGGGCATGATGCTCGACGGCGTGCCCAATGCGGCGATGGCGATCGGCTACACCAACGCCTCCTGGACCCTGAAATGCGATCTGACCTGCGAGTACGTCTGCCGGCTGCTCAACCACATGCGCCAGCATGACGTGACTCAGGTGGTCCCGGTGCTCGACGCCGAGAAGGTCAAGCCCGAGCCGCTGCTCACCCTCGACTCGGGTTACATCCTGCGCTCGCTGGACCAGTTCCCGCACCAGGGCTCAGAGCCACCGTGGCGCCTGCGCCAGAACTACCCCGTGGATGCCTTCTCCCTGCGCCTGAGCAAGCTCGAGGACGGGGTGCTGCGCTTCTCCGGTCCAGAGTCTGAGTCCTCCGGCGGGGCTCCGGCCGCCGTCACCGAGGCTGACCCCGTTCCGGCCTGAGCCGCAGAGCGCTTTTAGCCCGCGCCGGCCGGGTTACCGGTCGACTGCGAGCCCTCGCTGGACTCCCCGCCCGAGGGGCGCTCGTCGTCGTCGGCCTTATCGGAGGCTTCGCGACGCTCGCCGCTGCCGCCGGGGGCCGGCGGCTCTTCGGCGTTCTGGCTGGAGTGGGTGTCGGGCACGCCCTGGTCGGGCTTCACGTCACCGCGCTTGCTCTCTTCGTTCACGTCCCTAGGCCTACCCGGGGTGAAGGCCCCGTAACCGGAGGGCCGAGGCGACTTTTCTGCCCATAGGACATGAAATCCGCCCCGGCGGTTCTCAGGCCTCAGGACCGCTGGCGCTAGTGCAGCCCGAGCGCGCGCCCGGCGTGGGCGACCAGCGTGAACAGCGGCGAGGGCAGGATGCCGAACCCGATGCTGGCCGCGGCGAACAGCACCGCCACCGCCGTGATCTCGACGGCTGAGCCTCGCGAGCCCCCGGCCTCGCCGTCCGCGACGACCCCTCCGCCGTCCTGCGCATCGGCCTCAACCGAGCCCCCGGCAATCGGCGCCAATCTCCCCGCCCCGACCGCCACCGGCGCGTTAGCCGTAGCCGGCCCGGTCATCCACATCACCGCCACCACGCGCAGGTAGTAACCGAGGGAGATCATCGATCCGACCACGAGGATGACGCCCAGCCACGTGTAACCGCCGTCGACCAGGGCATGGATGAGCTGGAACTTGCCGATGAAGCCCACGGTGCCGGGGATCCCGGCCAGCGAGAGCATGGCGATCGTCATCGGCCAGGCCAGCCAGGGCCGGCGGGCGCCCAGACCGGCCAGCCCCAGCACCTCATCTCCGTCCGCCCGGACGTGCTGGGCGGCGACGATGACCGCGAAGGCGGCCAGGTTCATGAACAGGTAGACGGCCAGGTAGAGCACGGTGGCCTCGGCGCCGAGCCGCGTGGCCACGACCACCCCGGCCAGCATGTAACCCGCCTGGGCGACGCTCGAGTAGCCGAGCAGCCGCTTGAGTGAAGATTGGCCCAGGGCGCCGACGTTGCCGACGACCATGGTGATCGCGGCCACGGTGGCCAGGGCCGGCGCCCAGCTCCCCTTGGCTCCGATCACCGCCACGTCGAAGAAGCGCAGCAGGATGCCCAGCGCGGCGGCCTTGGTTGCGGTGGCCATGAAGGCCGTGATGGGCGTCGGAGCGCCCTCATAGACATCCGGGGTCCATTGATGGAAGGGAGCCACCGAGGCCTTGAAGGCAAAGCCGACGATCACCAGCGCCAGACCGGTCAGCAGCAGCGGATCACCGGCCAGGTCATGCGTGATGTGGCCGGCGGAGATCGCATGCGCGATGGGGCCAAACGAGGTCGAGCCGGTGGCTCCGTAGACCAGGGCCAGCCCGTAGACCAGCGTGGCCGAGCCGACTGAGCCGATGACCAGGTACTTCAGCCCCGATTCCAGCGACCCCTCGCGCCGGTGCTCTGAGGCGCAAAGCACGTAGAGCGGGATGGAGAGCAGCTCAAAGCCGATGAATAACGTGATCAGGTCCTGGGCGGAGACCAGCACGGCCATGCCCAGCACGCTGAACAACAGCAGCGCGTGATACTCGCCCTGACCGGCGCTGACGGGCGCCGGGGCGCGCAGGGAGATAACCACGCAGGCCGCGGCGGCCACCGCGAAGATCATGTTCAGGATCAGAGCCAGGTCGTCGACCTGAAGGGCTCCGGAGATGATCGCGGCGGGGTGTCCCAAGCGCCAGATGTCCATCGCGACGAAGACGGCCAGGCTCAGCAGGGTCAGGCCGGGCACGACCAGCCGGCGGATCACCGCCGGTCCCAGAAGTCCGGCCAGCAGGACCACCAGCGCGCCGACGCTCAGGACGAGCAGGGGCGAGAACGATGCCCAGTCGATGTGTGGGCCGGCGATGTGGCCCGAGGCGTTTAGCAGTGGTGAGCTCATGGGGTCTGGGCCACCCGCCTCGGCCCGTAGAGGTTCTGGCCCTGCTGGATCTCGGCGGCGGCCACCGCCGGGCGCACTGAGTGCTCAGATCGCGTCAGCCCGAACTGGGGGTAGAAGGCCAGTGCCAGGATCACGGCCACGAAAGGCGCGATCACCACCGCCTCGGCCCGTCCGAGATCCCACTCGCGCACGGCTCCGAGACCGACCCGGTTGTGCATCGCGCCGATGAACAGCCGCAGGGCGTAGACCGCAGCTCCCACCACCCCCAGCGAGGCGATCACCGCCATGGCCAGCTTGGCCTTGAACAGCCCCAGCAGGATCAGGAATTCTCCGGCGAAGTTGGCCGAGCCGGGGATGGCCAGCGTGGCCAGGGACACGATCAAGAACAGGCTGGCCAGAACCGGCGCCCGGAAGGCGACACCGCCCATGTCGGCCAGCTTCTCCGAGCCACCGGTCCGGGCGGCCAGGGCGGCCACGATGAAGAACAGGGGAGCGGTGACCAGCGCGTGGTTGAGCATTTGCAACAGCGCACCCTGGACCCCCTGGGGCTGCAGCGAGAAGATGCCCAGAGTGATGAAGCCCAGTTGCGCCACGCTGGAGTAGGCGACCACCAAGCGCGCGTCCGGTGTGGTCATCGCCACCAGCGTCGCCCACAGCACCGAGAGCAGCGCGATGACGAGCATCAGGGTCTGAAAGTGGGCGGAGGCGTAGGGGAACAGCGGCAGCACGATGCGCAAGAAGCCGTACGCCGCGACCTTGGACACGACGGCCGAGAACACGGCCACGGCGGGGATCGGCATCGCCTTGTAGCCGTCGGGCAGCCAACCGTGCAGGGGGATCAGCGGCATCTTGACCACGAAGGCAGCCGCGAAGCCGAGGAAGATCCAATCCTGCGAGGTGTGGGAGAGGGGCAGCCCCCGCAGGCTGGAGATGACGAAGGTCAGGGCGGTGTGGTGCTGGCTTGAGGCCAGCGCACCGGTGGCGATCGCGGCCACCAGCATCAAGAACGAGCCGACCAGGGTGTAGACGACGAGCTTGGTCGTCGCGCGAACACGATCGGGCGCGCCGGGCCCGGTCGAGCCCCAGATCCCGGTCAGGAAATAGAACGGGATCAGCATGAGGTCAAAGAAGGCCACGAACAGAGCCAGGTCCTGGGCGCAAAAGGCCCCCAGGACCGCGCTCTGGGCCAGCCCGAAGTGAAAGAAGAACACGCGTGAGCGATCCCACTCACGCAACGCGGCCCACAGCAGGGCGGCGCTGAAGATGACCGTGGTCAGCAGCACCAGGGCAACGTTGAGCCCGTCGAGCCCGAGTTTGTAGTGGATGCCGAGTGAGGAGATCCAGACCGTGTCAGTCACGAACTGAAGGCCCGAGTGTCCGGCGTCAAAGCGCGCCAAGAAGGAGATGGCCACGGCCAGCGTGACCAGGCTGCCGGCGAACACCACCCGCGACCCCAGCCGCGGGGGAAAGAGCACCCCGACCAGGGCGATGACCAGGGGCAGCCAGGTGAGGATCGAGAGGCTCATTGGCGACTCCGGCGGTCAGCGACGGCGGCTAGCCAATCC
This sequence comes from Actinomycetota bacterium, assembly GCA_030948805.1. Lineage (GTDB taxonomy): Bacteria > Actinomycetota > Thermoleophilia > Solirubrobacterales > Solirubrobacteraceae > Palsa-465. The sequence continues at coordinate 6,887 of JALYZQ010000132.1, forward strand.
ATCATGCCGCCGAGACCAGGAAGTAGAGGGCCATGCCGGAGATGCCGATTAGCATCGCCGCGGCGTAATAGCGCAAAAAGCCGGTCTGCAGACGGCGCACGGTGGCCGAGAAGGCGCGCACCACCCCGAGCGTGCCCCCGGTCACGCCGCCGGCCACCACTCCCCCCTCGAGCACCGACTCGGCGAAGCGCCCCAGCCACTGGGCCGGGCGCACCACGCTGAAGTCGATCGCCTCGTCGAAGTACCACTTGTTGGACAGGAACCGGTGCAGCCCTCCCAGCCGGCCCTCCAATCGGGCCGAGGTTCCCGGCGCCACGACCCAGATGCGGTAGGCGATGGCGATCCCGAGCAGGCCGATCACCGCCCCGATGACCAGACCCAGCCAGGCCGCGCCGCTGGACGGATCCAAGCGGGCCAGGTGCGAGTCGGCGAAGGTCGGATCCAAGAACCGGGTCAGCGAGGCGTCGACGCCGGGGATCTGGAGCGCGCCGCCGACCAGGGCCAGCAGGGCCAGTAGCGCCATCGGCAGCTTCATCGCCCAGTCGCGCTCGGCGATGTGGTGATCGGGACCGGGGAAGCCGACCTCGGCGTCCTCGGTCTCACCCGTCCCCGGGTTAAAGCCCGTCTCGGGATGAAAGAGATGGCCGCCTTCGAGCTCCCGGGCCTCGGCGCAGGGCTCGCCGAGGAAGGCGCGGAAGATCATCCGGAAGGTGTAGATGCCGGTCAGCAGCGCCCCCACGTAGCCGAGGATTCCGAGAACCTCAAAGCCCCCGCCGCGGTGATCTAGAAAGGCGATGATGTCGTCCTTGGACAGCCACCCGGAGAAGGGCGGCAACCCCGACAGGGCCAGACCGCCGACGACGAAGCAGATAAACGTGAACGGCATCGCCCGGCGAAAGCCGCGCATCCGGTCCAGCGACTGCTCACCGCCCATGGCGCTGATAAGGCTGCCCGCGGCCATGAACAAGAGCGCCTTGAAGAAGGCGTGGGTCATGAGGTGAAACAGGCCGGCCGAGTACGCGCCCACCGACACGCCCATCACCATGTAGCCGATCTGCGACATCGTGGAGTAGGCGATCACCCGCTTGAGATCGGTCTGCACAATGGCGATCGTGGCCGCGATCAACAGTGTGGCGCAGCCGACGATCGCCCCGACGTCAGCCGCTGCCGGGGCCTGCTCGAACAGCGGATGCATGCGGGCGATCAGGTAGACGCCGGCCGTGACCATGGTGGCGGCATGGATCAGGGCTGAGACCGGGGTCGGGCCCTCCATGGCGTCAGGCAGCCAGGTGTGAAGCGGAACCTGGGCGGACTTGGCAAACGCCGCCACCAGCAGCAGCAGGCACCCGGCGACCAGGTCGGTCGAGTCCTGACCGAACACGTGGGGCACCGCCTTGAAGGTGGCCAGGAAGTCCAGGGTGCCGGTGTGGCGGAAGATGAAGAAGGTCCCCAGCACCAGCCCGACGTCGCCGAGCACGTTGATCACGAAGGCCTTGAGTCCGGCCCGGGTGGCCGTGATGCGCCGGTACCAGAAGGAGATCAGCAGATAGGAGGCGGCGCCGACGAACGCCCAGCCCACGAGCAGGAGCAGGAAGTTGCCGGCCAGGACCAGCAACAGCATCGAGAAGACGAAGAAGTTCATGTAGGAGAAAAAGCGCGCGTAGCCGCGGTCTGACTTCATGTAGGCGATCGAGTAGAGATGGATCAGCGTCGAGACACCGGAGACCACGACCGCCATCAGGACCGAGAGCGGATCGACGAGAATCGAGAGCCTGGCGTCCACGCCGACCGTGATGGCGTAGCTCCACAGGCTCGAGGTGACCTGGCGATCGGTCTCGGCCCGGCCGAGCAGCCCGATCAGGGCCAGTACCGCGCACGCAAAGGACAAGGCGATAGCCAGCGTCCCGATGACTCCCGCCGTAACCCCGCTCTCGCGCCTGAAGGCGAGCGCGATGGCGACCGTGCCCAGCAGCGGAAAGAGCAGGATCAGCCAGCCGAAGGTGGTGACGGTCATCCGCGCAGCTCGTTGAGCTCATCGACGTTGACGGCCAGCCGGCGACGGTAGATGGCCACGATCAGGCCCAGCCCCACGGTCACCTCGCACGCTGCCACCACCAGCACAATGAGGGCGAAGATCTGACCGTCCTGGTTGCCCCACATGCGCGAAAAGGCGACCAGGGCCAGGTTGGCCGCATTGAGCATCAGCTCCAGGCACAGAAGGATGACCAGCGGGTTGGGACGGGTGAGCACGCCGGCGGCGCCGATGCAGAAGATCAACGCCGAGACGACCAGGTACCAGCCGATCCCCACTACCAGCCCCCTTCGTAGGTGGTCGTGGTGCCCGCGGCCTCACGCTCGCCTTCGGTGTCGGTGCCAAAGCCGGGCCGCACGCCGGCTGCCTCGGCCAGCGTGCCCGTGTAGACGGGTCGCGCGGGCTGCAGTTCGGGCTCGACATCCTCGTCCTCCAGACCGCGCCGGCGGCGGGCCAGCACCACCGCGCCCACGGCGGCGACCATGAGCAGCAGGCTGGCGATCTCGAACGGGAACAGGTACGTGGTCAAGAACAGGCGGCCGATCTCCCGCGGTGTGCCGAAGCCGGGCACGTACGGCGCTCCGTGGCCGGCGATCCCCTTCAGGGCCGACCCCAGCAGGGCGATGCACAGCTCGATGGCCAGGGCCAGCGCGAACACCGGGCCCAGCACCTTGAGCGCGCCGCCGACGGTGACCAGAGGATCGTCGCCGCCGCCGATGTAGGCGACCACGAACACGTACAGGACCATGACCGCCCCGGCATAGACGACCACTTGGGCCGCAGCCACGAACTCGGCCCGTAGGAGCAGGAACAGCGCGGCCAGGCAGATCAGATGCCCGACCAGCGCGAGCACACTGTAGAAGGGGTTGCGCAGCATGACCACGCCGATTGCCCCAGCCAGGACGCCGGTCGCCGCGATGAAGAACAGGACGGCCGACATGGGGTGGCTACTCGCCCTCGCGCCGTAGCGGGGTGCGCTCAATCGGCTCGGCGAGCAGCATCTCCTTGGTGAAGATCAGATCCGAGCGCGTGTAGTCCGACATTTCGTAGTCGTGGCCCATGGTGATGGCGTCAAACGGACACGCCACCTCGCAGTAGCCGCAGAAGATGCATCGGCTCAGATTGATCTCATACACCGCGGCGTAGCGCTCGCCGGGGGAGATGCGGTGCTCCGGTGTGTTCTCAGCCGCCACCACGCGAATGCAATCGGCCGGACAGGCCGCGGCACACAGCGAGCAGCCCACGCACTTCTCCAGGCCGGTGTCCTCGAAGCGGTGCAGCTTGTGGCGGCCGCGAAAGCGCGGATAGACCGGAGTCTTCTCCTCCGGGTACTGGATCGTGGTCGGACCTTCGATGATGCGGGCGAACGTGGTCTTCATGCCACGCAGGGTCTCGCCGAACACCCGGTAGGCGCCGCGGACCGTCCCGCTGGCCGGCGCGCGCAGGACTTCGATCACGTCGGCGCCGGGGTCATAGGGTGCAGTCATGAGCTACTCCTGACACTTGGTGGGGGCCACTTCTTAGGCCACCACGACGATCGCGGTGACCAGCAGGTTAAGGGTGGCCAGCGGCAGCAGGATCTTCCAGCCGAAGGACATCAGCTGGTCATAGCGCAGCCGCGGCAGGGTGGCCCGGACCCAGATGAACAGGGTCAGGACGATGAGGATCTTGACCAGCACGACGATCGGATCCACCCAGCCCGGAGGGTGGATCCCAAAGGGCAGCAGCCAGCCGCCGAGGAATAGGGTCACGGCCATTCCCGAGACCACGATCATGTTCACGTACTCGGCGAACAGGTAAGCGACGAAGCCGGTTCCGCCGTATTCGGTGAAGTAGCCCCCGACCAGTTCAGCATCGGCCTCGACGAGGTCAAACGGCGCGCGGTTGGTCTCGGCGAAGGACGCCACCATGAAGATCAGAAAGCCCACCAGCTGGGGGACGACGTACCACATCCCGCCCTGAGCGTGGACGATCCCGGTCAGCGACAGCGTGCCGGCGGTGATCAGCACCCCGACCAGGGCCAGGCCCTGGGAGACCTCGTAGGAGATGAGCTGGGCAGCCGCCCGCATTGAGCCCAGAAACGAGTACTTGGAGCCCGAGGACCAGCCTCCGAGCATGATCCCGTAAAAGGAGATGCCGCCGAATGCGAACACGTACAGAGGGCCTACGGACACGTCGATGCCGTACAGCCCGACCCGCTGGCCGAAGATGTGCTGGACGTCGCCGAAGGGGACCAGGGCCAGGGCCGAGACTGCTGTCAGGATGGCCACCATGGGCGCGATCCGGAACATGTAGCCCACCGACGTGGTGGTGCGGAAGGGCTCCTTGGTGGCGAACTTGAGGATTTCGGCCAGCGGCTGCATGAGACCGAACGGACCGACGCGATTGGGTCCGTAGCGGTTCTGAAAGCGGCCCAACAGCTTGCGCTCATAGACGATAAGCACCGGCAGCAAGGCGAAGATGACGCCGAAGATGACCACCGCCTTGAGGATCTGCACCCACCAGGGCTCAAAGAAGTTCACGGCCGCGATCGAGATCATGCTCGGCGGACCTCGATCAGGGGCTCGGTGAGCCGGTTGGCCGACTCGACGCCGATGCCGTCGGCCAGGAAGGCCGAACCCGCGGGCACGCCCGAGCGCACGAACGCCCGCGTGTGCATTTGCGCGCCCTCGCGGTTGCCGCCCGCTCGGCTTCCAGCCTCGCCCTCGGGCCTGCCGCCCGCTCGGCCTCCGGCCTCGCCTGAATGGGCGGCGCCCGAGCCATCCGGCTGGGCGGCCCGCGAGTCATCCAGCTGGCTCACCTGAATCTCGTCTCCGTGCGCCACCCCCAGGCGCTCGGCATCGCCCGGGGAGAGCTCGAGCCGCTGGCCGGGGATCAGGTACTGCAGGGCGGGGGAGATCTCGACCTCGGGGGAGGCCCAGAGCGGCCGGTAGGTGCCCAGGCGCAGGGCTCCATTGCCAGCGGCAGCCTCGGGCTCGGCGGGGAGCGCGGGGAGCGCCGGCTCGTCGGTGGAGAACGCGGTCGCGGCGTGTTCGCCTTCGGGCCAGCGCAGTCCGCGGGCACCGATTCCATCTAGGCTGAGGCCCTCGTAGAACGGGACGGCAGCGACGATCTGCTCGAACACCTCGGCGCTGCGCCGCGCCCCGAGCTCCAGCCCCGTCCGGCGGGCCACCTCGGCGATTACCGCCCAGCCCGGCTGCACCTCGTCGGGGTGGGCGATGGCGATGTGCAGCCGCTGCAGGCGGCCGTCGGGATGCACGACGGTGCCCTCCTTCTCGGCGTGTGACTCGGCGGGGAAGATCACCGTCGCGTACTCGCGCAGCCCTTCGGTGAGCACCGAGGCGTGGGCCACGACCACCGCGGCGCTGTGCAGCGCCTGCTCCCACAAGGCGCGGTCGGGCTGGTCGCGAAGGGGGTCGGTCTGGAGCAGATACAGCGCAGTCAAGTCCCCGCAGGCCGCCGCCTGGGCGATCTGCGCCGCTCCGCGGCCGGCCCGGTCATCGGCCAGGATGGACAGACCGGGCCCGGCGTCGGGGAGCACGCCGACCTCGCGCAGGCCGCGCCCGTTGGCCCCCGCGGGAAGGCTGAGAAGCCCGGCGCCGTCGTAATCGGCCAGCCCCAGCAACTCGGCCAGCCGCAGCAGAGTGGCCGCGGCGGGCGCTCCCATCGACTCCCCCCAAACGATCACGATGTCCTCACCGCCCTCGCGCAGCGCCGTGGCCAGATCGCCGATCTCCGCGTCGGCGTCCTCACCGCCTAGCGCTCGAGACAGCCCTTCCAGAAATCCGGCCGCGCCGCCCGGCGCGTAACGGTGCACCTGGCGGGCATTGGCGTCCAGGGCGCTGGGCCGCGCGCCGGCGATGACCAGCTTGACGCCGTTGCGCCGAACGCCCTTGCGGATCCGCAGGTCGAGGATCGGCGCATCATCCAGCGGCTCACAGCCGATGAGCAGCACCGTGTGGGCGAACTCCAGGTCCGAGACACTGGCCTGCAGACCAGGCTCTGACAGCGCGCGCAGGACGGCGGCAGGTATCCCCGGGCCCGCCTGCGAGTCCAGATCGGCCGAGTCCAGGCCCTCGCGCAGCAGTCGCGCGAGGAGAAAGCCCTCCTCGTTGGTGGCCTGTCCGCCGACCAGCGCGCCGACTCGGCCCTGGTGGCGGCCCAGCCCCGCGGCGGCGGACAGCGCCCGCTCCCAGGAGACCTCGCGCAGCTCGCCGCCGTCTCGGACCATCGGCTTGGTGATCCGCTCGTCGGCATGGATGGCCTGGTAGGCGAAGCGCCCCTTGTCGCACAGCCAGCCGTCGTCGATGCCCGGATTGTCGCGGGCCAGTACCCGCATGACCCGCTCGTCGCGAACGGTGAAGGTGACGTTGCACTGCGCCGGACACAGGGTGCAGACTCCGGCCGCGCCTTCGATGTCCCACGGACGGGCGCGGAAGCGGTAGGGCCGAGAGGTGAGAGCCCCCACCGGACAGAGCTCGATGATGTTGCCGCTGAACGGGGCCACGTAGGGGTGACCGTCATGCGTGGCCACGTAGGTGTCCGCGCCGCGTTCGGCGAAGATCAACTGGTAATCCTCGGCCACCTCTTGGGAGAAGCGCACGCAGCGGTAGCACAGGATGCAGCGCTCGCGGTCGATGGCCACCAGCGGCGACAGAGCCAGCGGCTTCTCGAAGTGGCGCTTGGGCTCGATCATGCGCGATCGGCCCAGCCCCCATCCGAAGGTGATGTCCTGCAGTGGGCACTCTCCGCCCTTGTCGCACACCGGGCAGTCCAGGGGATGGTTGATGAGCAGAAACTCGACCACCGCGTTCTGGGCGTGGCGAACGCGGTTGGTCTGGGTGTGGACGACCATCCCGTCCTTGACCGGCGTGGAGCAGGAGGTCTGAAGCTTGGGAATGCCCTCGATCTCGACCAGGCACATACGGCACGCGCCGACCGGGTTGCCGAGCTTGGGCTCGTAGCAGAAGTAGGGGATCTCGACGTCGCCGTGCTTGGCGGCATCGACCAGCATGCTGCCCTCGACAGCGTGGATTTCGCGGCCGTCGACGGTCAGCTGGATGGTCTTACGCTCGGGGCGGGGCATGCAGACGCTCGCGGAAGCTAGTGCACCGGGAGGGGTCCGGCCAGCTCATCGGCGACCCCGACCGCGACCACGTCCGCCAGCGGCGCGGCCTCGGCGCGCTCGCGCGCGGCCTCGATCTCGGCCTCGAGCTCGGCGCGGAACTTCTGAACCATCGAGCCGATCGGCATGGCCATCGCGTCGCCCAACACGCACAGGCAGTTGCCGATGATCTGCTCCTGGACCGAGGCCATGATGTCCAGATCCATGGGGGTCGCCTCGCCGTCGTAGATCCGGGCCAGCATCTTCTGAGTCCAGTTGGTCCCCTCGCGGCACGGTACGCACTTGCCGCAGGACTCATGCGCGTAGAACTTGGCCAGCTTGTATGCCGTGTCGAGCACGCGGCGAGACTCATCGGCCACGATGATCGCTCCCGAGCCCAGCATCGTCCCGGCCTCGGCCAGGCTGTCGAAGTCATAGGGGACGTCGAGATCGTGCTTGGTCAGCACCGGGGAGCTGGAGCCGCCGGGAAACCAGAACTTGACGTCCTTGCCGCTCGGTGGACCGCCGGCCAGCCCGTAGATGATCTCCCGCGACGGGATCCCCAGCTCGATCTCGTAGTTGCCGGGGCGCGCCACGTCGCCGGATATCGAGACCAGCTTGGTTCCCGTCGAGCTCTCGGTGCCGATCTTGGCGTACTCAGCGGCGCCCATGTTGATGATCGCGGGTACGGTGGCCAGCGTCTCGACGTTGTTGATCAGCGTCGGGCCGTGGTAGAGGCCCTCGATGGCTGGAAACGGGGGCTTGAGCCTTGGGTTGCCGCGCTTGCCCTCCAGGCTGTCCAGCAGGCCGGTCTCCTCACCGCAGATGTAGGCGCCCGCGCCACGGTGCAGCACCAGCGGAACATCGCGCCCGGTGTCCAGGATGTTGGTGCCGATGTACCCGGCCTCGCCGGCCTCGGCGATGGCCACCTCGAGAATGTCGGCCTGGAGCTGGTACTCACCCCGGATGTAAATGAACGCGCGCGCGATCTCCCCGGCGTAGGCGGCGATGGCGATGCCCTCGATTAGCATGTGAGGCGACTTCTGCATCAGCTCACGGTCCTTGAAGGTGCCGGGCTCCGATTCGTCGGCGTTGCAGACCAGGTACTTCTGCATCCCCCCGTGGGGCAGGAAGGACACCTTCTTTCCCATCTGAAAGCCTGCGCCGCCGCGTCCCCGGATGCCCGAGTCCATGATCTCTGAGAGCACCTCCTCGGGAGACATGGAGAGCGCCTTGCGCAGGGCCTGGTAGCCGCCGCGGCGTTCGTAGACGGCGAGCGTGTTGAGCCCGGGCTCATCGATGTTGTGAAACAGGATCGTCGTCATCACTGTTCTGAGTCCTCGTCGCCGGGGTACTCCACGGGCGCCGCTGGCCCGAGCCGATCCACGGCCGCATCGGCCTCAGTCAGTCCGGCTGTGTCGGCCCGAGGGCCATCGGCGGGCACGCCGAACTCGGCGGCGCCCGCACTCACGCCCGGGTCCACCGACCGTCGGTAGCGGAGCTGCTTGCCGGGCAGGACCGGGCGTCCGTCCCGCAGGTCCTGGATGATCTGCTCGGCGTCGGCCACCTGGAGGGGACCCACGTACTCGCCGTTGACCGAGGCCATGGGGGCGATGTCGCACGCCCCCAGGCACTCGAACGAGCGCACATGCATGGTGGCGTCAGACCCGGCCGCGTCGACCATGGCCTCGAAGAGCTCGTCGGCGCCCAGCAGCGAGCAGGAGATGTTGGTGCACACGAAGACGTCGTTGTGGGGCGGACGCGACTCGGTCTCGAGCATGTCGTAGAAGGTGGCCACCGAAGACAGGTAGGCCGGGGTGAGGCGCATTACCGCCGCCACCTGATCGATCGCCTCCGGCGAGCAGTAGCCGTGCTCGGCCTGGGCGGCGTGCAGCGCCGGAATGGCCGCCGAGCGCCGGTCGGGGTACTTGGCCATGGTCGCTTCGATCGCGGCGCGCAGCTCGTCGGGCACCGGAGTGGTGGCCAGGTCGGGGATGACCGCGGGATCCTTCTCGAGATCGACGGCCCGGTCCCAGCCGGGGACGCGGGAGCCGTGGCCGAAGCGGGGGACGGGCACCGCCGGCGTCATGTCGACGGCCTCATCGGTCGATGCCGCCGAGGATCGGGTCGAGCATGGCCAGGGTGGCGATCAGGTCGGCGATGTAGGAGTCCTTGACCATCGGGGCCAGCGCCTGGAGATTGACGAAGCTCGGATCGCGCATGTGCACGCGAGCCGGCTTGGCCGAGCCGTCGGCGCGCACGTAACAGCCCAGCTCGCCCCGCGGGCCCTCGATCGGGTAGTAGGCCTCACCGGGCGGGACCCGGAAGCCCTCGGTCACGAGCTTGAAGTGATGGATCAGCGCCTCCATGCTCGTGGCCAGCTCATGGCGCGGAGGCAGTGCGACTTTGCGATCGGGCGTGATGAAGGGGCCTTCGGGGAGTCCGTCGAGGGCCTGACTGATGATCTTGACCGACTCGTAGAGCTCGGCGTGGCGCACCCGGAAGCGGTCGTAGTTATCGCCTACCGTGCCGACGGGGATCTTGAAATCGAAGTGGTCATAGCTCGAGTATGGGGCGGCCTTGCGCAGGTCCCAGGGGTTGCCGGCCGCGCGCAGCAGCGGTCCGGTCACGCCGAGCCCCAGGAGCGTCTGCTCGTCGAGCGGACAGGTTCCTTGTAGGCGCTCGAGCATGATCTGGTTGCGCTCCAGCAGGTCGGCGTACTGGTCAGCCCGAGTCGGCATCACATCGACAAACTTGCGCAGCTTGGCGGCAAACCCAGAGGGGATGTCCTCGATCACGCCGCCGACCTGGATGTAGCGCGTGTGCAACCGCTGACCGGAGGACATCTCGAACAGGTCGAGGATCAGCTCGCGCTCCCGGAGGCAGTACCAGAACATGGAGATCGCACCTAGGTCCAGCGCGCCGGTGGCCAGCCAGAACAGGTGGGAGGCGATCCGGTTGAGCTCCAGGTGGACGACGCGCAGGTACTGCGCGCGTGGGGGGACCTCGACCCCGAGCAGCTCCTCGACGGCGCCACAGAACGCCATCGCGTTGAAGTAGTAGCTCAGATAGTCCATCCGCTCGATGACCGGGATGACCTTCCAGTAGGCCTTGTCCTCGGCCGTCTTCTCGATCCCCGTGTGGACGTAGCCGATGATCGGCTTGATGTCGCGCACCACCTCGCCCTCCAGGGTGGCGATCAACCGCAGGACGCCGTGCGTGGCCGGATGGTGAGGGCCGATGTTCAGCGTCATCAGCTCGGTCGACGCCGCGACCGGCTGGCTGGACATCGTGATCGAGTCCTCACGTTGTCGATAATCGCTATTCACTGCCATTTGCCGTACGAGTTCTCCTCGTTGTAGGTGAACAGCACCGGCTCGCCGCCGATCGGGAAGTCACGGCGCTGGGGGAAGCCCTCATAGTCCTCGGGCATGAGGATCCGGCGCAGGTCGGGGTGGCCCTCGAAGACGACCCCGAACATGTCGTAGACCTCGCGCTCAGGGTGGTTGGCGCCTGGGAACAGTTCCACCGCCGTGGGGATCCGTGGATCGTCGGTTCTGACTCGGGCTCTGACAGTAATTCGATCGACTTGGTGCATGTCCAGCAGCTCGTAGAGGACGCCCAGCCGAGGCTCTTCGGGGTGGTAGTCGACCCCGTGCAGGCTGGCCAGAAACCGGTAGCCCTTGGTATGTAACGCGGTCAGCACCTCGACCACGTGGGCGGGCTCGATGTCGATCGTCGCCCGGTTGTGGGCAAACGCAGTGCCGAGAACCGATTCGCTACTGGCGTTGCGAAGCTCGTGCGCGATCAGCTCCAGGCCGGTCGCGTCAGGCACCGGCGGTATCCCCACCGGGAAACACATTGACGGCGCCGCCGGCGTCGCCGGTGCCCGGCAGCACCTCCTCGGTGCCTTCGGCCTCGTAGCGCTCGCGCCAGCCGGCGGGGTCGTGGCCGTGGATCTTGTCGCGCAGCCGCAGGATCCCGTGCATCAGCGCCTCCGGACGCGGCGGGCAGCCCGGGACGTGGACGTCGATGGGCATGAACTTGTCCGAGGGCACCAGGGCGTAGTTGTTGTACACGCCCATTGACGAGCAGCAGGCACCCATTGAGATCGCCCACTTGGGGGCCAGCATCTGGTCATAGAGGCGGCGGATGACCGGGGCCATCTTGGTCGATACGCGACCGGAGAGGATGATCAGGTCGGCCTGGCGCGGTGAGGCCCGGAAGGCCTCGAAGCCGAAGCGCGCGAGGTCAGCGCGTGAGCCGACGGTGGTGATCATCTCAATCGCGCAGCAGGCCAGGCCGAAGGTGAGGGGGAAGAACGAGTTGCCGCGCGCCCACGCGACCGCCTTGTCCACCGTGGTCGTCATCACGCCCTGCTCGACGTAGCGCTCCAGCGCCTCGCTCTCGAGAGCGCCGTTGAGCATGTCGCGGGCCAGCAGCTGGCGGGAGCGGAAGTCCGACGGCGCGTGGCCGTCACCCAGAGGTTCGCGCTTTATCTCCATTCCAGGGCTCCTCGGCGCCAGACGTAGACAAAGGCCACCATCAGCAGAGCCACGAACACGATCGTCTCGGTCAGCGCGAAAGCCCCAAAGGCCCGCAGCTCGACGGCTATCGGGTAGATGAAGATGACCTCAATGTCGAACAGGATGAACAGCATCGCGATCAGGTAGAAGCTGATCCCGAAACGAAAGCCGCCTTTGACCTCGGAGGGCAGGCCGCACTCATACGGGGCCGTGCTGCGGTGCGGGCGGCGGGTACCGACGAGCAGATTCAGGACGCCGAACAAGGTCCCGATGAGACCACCGAGCACCAGGAAGACGATCGCCGGCAGGTAATCCCGAAGCACAGCTAGATCCTAGCCCAAGTCCGGCCGCTTGTAACAACTTGTTACTTAGTGCGAAATGCGGCTAGATGATGCGTGGTCACCGCTACCCGTGTCACCCGCCCACGGGGCGGGCGTCAGCTATCGACCCGAGGCGACCCCAATCGACCTCGATCGCTCGGTCAGGGGCCGGTGGGGAGAATAAGGGGCCTATATGGCGCCTGCTGTCACAACCCCCCCGAGCCGTGGGCAATCGAGGTCGATTGGGGTTACCGGCGGTCGGGCCCGTGACGGCCGGTTCCTCGCGGGCCTGGTGGCGCCATGAGGCTCGTCCATCTCATCGTCGGCGTGCTGTCCATCGCCCTGATCTCGGCAGCGGGGGTGTGGGGCGCCTGGTGCTGGTACCGCGTCCGGTCCAGTCAAGCCT
>JALYZQ010000189.1 GCA_030948805.1 Actinomycetota bacterium
GACGCGGGCCGCTCGTCGCGCTGCTGCTGGCGATGGTCGTGGCCGCGGTGGTCGGGGCAGTGGTACTGAGCGGCGGTCAGAGCTCCCAGGCGCCCAGCCGGGCCGGCACGGTTGACCATCCCGCGGCCTCTGCGGGGAGCTCGGCGTCGACCGCGTCCGGCTCGGGCAGCTCAAGCTCGACGGCCTCCACATCGGCTGTCGCCGGCAAGCCAGCCGCAGCAGCGGCGCGTCAGCCAGCCTCGGCCGTGGAGTCCTTCTACCAACAAGCCGCGGCGCATCGCTATCCGCAGGCCTGGGCGTTGGCCGGTCCCGGGCTGCGCGCCCAGCTCGGGGGCTATCGGAGCTTTCAGTCCCAGTTCGCGGCCGCCCGCTCGATCACCTTTCACTCCGCCCACGTGGTCAGCAGCTCCGGCCACACGGCGACGGTGGCGGTCAGCACGACTTCGGTTCGCACCGGCGGCACGCAGAGATGCAGCGGAACCGTTGACCTGAGCTCCAGCGCCTCGCGACAGTGGCGGCTGGAACAGATTCACATCACCTGCGTGTGATTCCCCGGCTGCCGCCTGCCGGGCCGTAGTGTTAGCGGCGTGCTGGTGAAGCTGCTCAGCGGGATCGCCGTCGCGCTTGGCCTGACCAGCCTCACCGGGACGTCGCCCACCCCTGGACCGCAGTCGCCCCTGGCCGCCGCAGGTGCCAAACCCTCCCGGATGCTCCTCGGTCGCTCCGAGCAGGGTCGGCCCATCTACGCGTTGCGAGTCGGCAACCCGCACGGTCCGCGGGCGCTGGTGTTCGGCTGCATCCACGGCAACGAGACGGCGGGCATACCTATCGCCCGGGCGCTGGAGCACGTCCACACCGTGGACGACGTCTGGATCGTGCCCGTGCTCAACCCCGACGGAGTCGTTCATAGCACCCGGCAAGACGCTCGCGGGGTGGATCTCAACGCCAACTGGTCTTCTCAGTGGCAACCGGGAGGCGCGCCGTTTGACCCCTATTACGGCGGCCCGCACCCGTTCTCCGAGCGCGAGACGCGCATCGCCCGCCGGCTCATTCTCCGGGTCCATCCACGGGTCACAGTCTGGTACCACCAGCACATGGACCTGATCTGGGCCTACGGGCCCAGTACCGCGTCGGGGCGAGCGTACGCCCGCTTTGTCGGGATGCGGCTATATCACCACCACTGGCTGGCCGGGACCTCGACCAACTGGCAGAACCACCACCTGCCGGACACCGCGGCCTTCACGGTCGAGCTTGCCGCCGGCACGTTGAGCAGGCGCCAGGTACGGCGGCACGTGGATGCCGTACTTCGGCTTACCCGCTACGGCCCGTAGCCTCAGCCACGGTACGCCCGGCGTTGCTCACAATCGCGTCGATGATCCGCGGCCACAGCTCACGCGGCATGTCGTGCCCCATGCCCTCGATGGTCTCCAGCTGGGCCTCGGGAATCGCCCCTGCGGTGGCGCGGCCGCCCGAGACATTGACCAGCGGATCGGCCTGGCCATGGATGACCGTCGTCGGGACCCGCACTTCGGCCAGGCGGCGCGTTCGGTCAGCCGCCGCGATGATGGCGGCCAGCTGGCGAGCGCTCCCGGCCGGATGGATGCCCCGGTCAAAGCAGCGCGCTGCGCGCTCACGCCGGCGGCCCTCGTCGAAGTCGAACTGCGCCGACCCTATAGCGCGGTAGGTGTCGAGGTGATCCCTGATGTAGCCCTCGCGGTCCCGCGGCACCTTGCGCACCAGGCGCAACGCCATCCGGGGATGCGGACGGCCGACACGGCGATCGCCGGTCGTCGACATGATCGAGACCAGTGACAGCACCCGCTCGGGGTGCTCGAGCGCCATCACCTGGGCGATCATGCCGCCCATCGACACGCCGACCACGTGAGCGGCGTCGACTTCCAAGTGGTCGAGAAGCCCTACGGCGTCAGCCGCCATGTCCTCCAGCGAGTAGGCCGCCGCCCGAGCATCACGCGTGAGAAGCTGCCAGCGCTTGGGAATCGGGGCATCACGAAGGATCGTCGAGCGTCCGACATCGCGGTTGTCAAACCGGATCACCCAGAAGCCCCGGGCGGCCAGCGACTCACAGAACTCCTCGTCCCACAAGATCATTTGCGAGGCCAGTCCCATGACCAGCAGCAGCGGGGTGGCGTCGCGGGCGCCGAACGTCTCGTAGCAAAGCTTGATCGGCCCGATACGGGCCAGCTGCTCGCCCGAGGCTGTGGAGGTGAGCTCTGACTCGGGCGCCGGTGATGAGTTCTCGGTCATTTTCCAATTCTGCCCGAAAGTCGTCGTCGGGGCCCCACGGTGGCGGCCACGCGGCGAGTCGCAGGCCGCTGACCGGGCTCGACTGAGGCGCGAAGGGCACCCGCCCGCGTAGCCTCGACCTGCGTGCGCGCCGTCCCGTAGGCCTGGCCGGGACCTAGACGGCGCCGAGGAAACCGAACTCGTAGGAGGCTTTTAATGAAGCGTCATCGGAGCATTGCCCTAGCCACCGTCGTGACCGCGGGCGGAGCCCTGGCCGTCAACGGCGGCCTCGGGGTGGCCGCGGCCCCACAACGGCAAACGTCCGAAACGAGACGTCGCGGTCGGCTCAGCGGTCAACCAGTACCCGAGCCCTGCCGGGCCCGGGTCTGCCCGCCTGACCGTCGCGGCCCACAGTGGCCCGTCGGGCGGCGACCCGGATGGCCACGTGCGCGCCCACGGAACAGTTTTGCCCGGCCTTTTGCCCGGCGCACCGAACGGGGCGTTCAAGGTTTCGGGGCCTGTCACCTGCCTGACGGTGGTCGGTCACGAGGCCGCGATCAAGTACCGCTTTACTCAGGCAACGGGGTCGGCCGCGATGTTCAAGGGCGGTGGCGTGGAGGTCTTCGTCAAGGACAACGGGCGGTCGCAGCACGGCCACCCGGTTGACGCCAACGCCTTCCAAGCGCCCGAGGACGCGACCACGTTCAATGCTCCCGGCAACGCGAGCACGTGCGACAACCCCAACATGGCCGCCTATGACACGGTCACCAAAGGCAACTACAAGGTTCGCGACCGCTAGCCAGCCAGTTGTTTTTGAAGACGTCGGCGATCCCAGCCATGGTGATCTGATCGCCCGCGCGCGCCGAACATCAGAGGGTGAGGATCAAATCGCTCATCGTTCCCCTGCTGGCGACGGTCATCGTGGCCGGACTGGCGCTGGCTCTGGCTGGAGGCAACGGCACCCCTTCGGCCGCCAAATCAGCGGCCACCGGAACCGTCAGGTCTGGACAGACCACGGTCGCGATCAGCAACTACGCCTTCGCTCCTGTGTCAATCGCGGTCAAAGCCGGGACGCGGGTCACCTGGGTCAACCACGACCAGACGGCCCACACGGCAACCGCAAACCAAACCGGGTTTGACACCGGGACGGTCAACGCCGGCGCGAGCAAGACGGTCGACCTCAAACACCCCGGCACCTACGCCTATCACTGCTCTTTTCACGCCTTCATGACCGCGACGGTCAAGGTGGTGCCCTAGTGACGCTGCGCTCGGCGCCACCGGCCCGTCTACTTGCCGCCCTTCTGGTCATAGTCGTCGCCGGCGTGCACTTTCAGCAGTACGTCGACTTCATGAGCGAGGTTCCGACCGTTGGCGTGCTGTTTCTGCTCAACGCAGCCGGCGGCGCTGGGCTCGCGTGCGCTCTGCTCAGCACGGAGCCGCTGACGCGACTGCTCGCCGCGGTTGGTGCCCTGGGACTCGCCGCCGGATCGCTGGTCTCAATCGCCATCGCGCTCAGCGGAAGCTTCTTCGGCTACCAGGAGCCGACGTTGCGGGTCCCGATCGTGATCGCGATCATCGCCGAGGTGGCCGTGATTCCATTGCTCATCCTCGCGCTTCGTCACGGCCGGGACCAACTCACGCGGCCGCGACAATCGGCGGGTGATGCGGTCTAGTGGCTCAGCGGCCGACCGGCCGCTCAGTGCACCCGTCAGCCGCGGCCCGGAGGAAAGCCGACCTGAACCTCGGCTCCGTCCCCACCAATGATCGTCGGGACCAGACCCCGGTCGTTCGTGTAGCCCATGAGCTCGGCCTTCCAGGCCGGGTTCTGGGTAGCATCGCGCTCCTCCACGCTCACTCCCTCGGCGGATAGATGCTCCCGGGCGGCCTGGCAGTAGGGGCAGCCAGGCTTGACGTACATCACGACGGTCATCAGGGCTCAGGGGCCAGGCTAGCGAGAACCGAGCGTCTGATCGATGGCCGGCGTCGGACGCCGAGCGTGCCCGGCAGGTAGAACTGATCTTGAATGGTCATCGACGAGTTGGTTTTCCCGGTCGTTCTGGCGCCGCTGGCCGGCGGCCCGTCGACGCCCGCTCTGGCCGCCGCGGTCTCTGAGGCGGGCGGCCTGGGGTTCCTGGCCTCGGGTTATCTAAGCGCGATGGCGCTCCGAGAACGGCTTGATGAAGCCCGCCAGCTCACCGGAGCCCCACTGGGCGTGAACGTTTTTTGTCCAGGCCCGGGGCCGAGCCCGCCGTCCCGCTACGCCGACTATCTGGCGCGCCTGGATCAGTGGGCGCGCTCGGCCGGAGTGCAGCTAGGCGAACCGCGGTACAGCGACGACGAGTGGGACGGCAAGCTCGACCTGCTAACCGAGGCTCCCGTCCCGGTGGTCTCATTCACTTTCGGCTGTCCAGACACCGCCACGGCGAAGCGGCTGCAGACGGCGGGCTCAGAGGTGTGGGTCACGGTGACCAGCCCCGAGGAGGCACAGCTCGCGCAGGCCGCGGGGGCCGACGTCCTGGTCGTGCAGGGGGCCGAGGCGGGCGGCCACCGGGGCTCGTTCTCAGACGAGGGGGACATCGCCGTATATGCGCTGCTTCCCCTGCTGGCCATGGTCAGTGCTGCCAGCTCGCTGCCGGTGGTGGCCTCGGGTGCCATCGCCACCGCCGAGGGCGTGGCCGCGGTCCTGAGTGCGGGTGCGGTCGCCGCCCAGGCGGGTACCGCCTTCATGCTCTCCCCCGAGGCCGGGACGGCACCTGCCCACCGCGCCGCTCTGCGCAGTCCGGCCAGAACACAGCTGACGCGCGCCTTCACCGGCCGACTGGCCCGAGGGATCCAGAACGGGTTCATCGCCGAGCATGAGACCCACGCGCCCGCGGCCTACCCCGAGCTTCACTACGTGACCGCCCCCATGCGCGCCCGCGCTCGAGAGCAGGGAAACCCCGACCTGATCAACCTGTGGGCCGGCCAGGCCCATCAGCTCGCCGAGGAGCTCCCGGCGGCCGAGATCGTCCGCCGGTTGGGCCTGAAGGCAGTGGACAGAAATCGCCGTTGCAGTCCAGGTTCACGGTAGGCTCATCGGTGGGCGAGGAGCTCACTCAAACACCGGGAGGGGCCACATGGCAACCATGGAGATTCAGCGTCCCGAGGGCGTAACGTTGGATATGTACCGAGCCGTGCAGGACAAGGTCGGCATCGAGGCAGACCCGCCGGACGGTCTGATCCTCCATACCGCCGGCTTGGTCAACGATCAGCTGCAAATCGTCAACGTCTGGGAATCCTCGGAGGCCGCCGAGCGCTTTGTGAACGAGCGACTGATGCCGGCCATCCGGGCGGTCGCGGGTGACCAAGCTCCGACCGGGCCGCCGTCGGACCAGACAACCTACGAGCTCCTCAACATGGTGAGGCCTTAAGCGCGGGCTTGATCAGGGAGTAGCTCGAAAAGCGAGGTCCTTCTCCGGACAGTTCTTGATCGGGGCCGATAGTACGCATAGCCTGGAAGCGACCCGAGAGGAGCCACGTGGCGTATCGATTTGAGCCCGGTGAGAGTGTGTCGGAGGCGATACTGCGCTGCTCGCGTGAGCAACTGGATCGCGCGATTGGTGAGTTGAGTGAAGGCGTTGCCCATGATCCGGCCGCCGCGGTGCACTCGGCGCGCAAGGCGGTCAAGAAGGAGCGTTCACTGCTCCGTCTGGCGCGGGGCGCGATGTCGCCGCGGCAGCGCCGGCGCGAGAACCGTGCCCTGCGTGCCGCCGCGCGTGGCCTAGCGGACGTGCGTGATGCTCACGCGATGACCGCGACCATCACCACGCTGGCTCACCGCTTTGCGGGTCAGCTACCGGAGAGCACGTTTCGCAGGATCAGTGAGCAGCTCGAGCTCGCCGGCGACGGGCCGGGCGCTCAGCTCACCAGCTCGGCACTGAACGACCGGGCCGTCCAGGAGGTGGGTGCGGTGCGACTTCGGGTCGATGAGTGGAAGATCAGCCGCGGCGGTTGGAAGGCAATTGAGACCGGAATGCTGCGCTCATATCGACGAGGTCGCAAGGCCTTCGCTCGCGCTCAGCGCCAGCCCACGCTCGAGGATCTGCACGCTTGGCGCAAGCGGGTCAAGGATCTCTGGTACATGGAGCGGCTACTGGAATCGATCTGCGGACCGGCGGTACGCGGTCAGGCTAAGGACGCCCACCGGCTGGCCGACCTGCTGGGTGACGACCACGATCTCGGCGTGCTACGCCAGACCCTGGCGCGCTATCACCTCGACGTCGCCGTCGATCTGGACGCCGTAATCCGGCTGATCGATCACCGCCGCGCAGAGCTACAAACCGAGGCGATCCGCCTCGGAGGGCGTGTCTACGCCGAGAAGCCCCAGGCCTTCCGTCAAAGGATGAAGCGCTGCTGGAAGGCGGGCCAGGCGGCCGCTCATGTCCCGTTCGAACAGCATCCGGCTGAGCTCGCCGAAGCTACGCGGGCGGTGCATACCGATTGAGGGCCCCCAATCCAGCCACGACGCGGCGAAGGAATCGAACCTTCCAAGCGGGGGGCTGCCCCGCCCTGCCGGTTTTGAAGACCGGATAGGCCACCAGGCCCCTGCCGCGCCGTCGCCGATGCTACGCGGACCGTGCCGGCGCAAACCCCGCAGACGAGGGGTGGTCGGAAAAGCGAACTATATGGACGCTTTCCCGACCACCCTCGAGTCGGTCAGGGAGCGACCGCCGCCGCGTAAGACAGCGAGCCTCAGTCCAAGCCGTGCTCGAGGGCGCCCTTGACCGTGGCGTCCAGGGCGTTGAGCCGGAACAGAGCCAGCGCCTCGGTGGACGCGAAGCGTCCTCCCGGGGCCGACGACGGGCCGTGATGGCAGAGCAGACAGTGCAGCACGGCCAGGCGGCGTCCCTCGTCCAGCCCGTCGGTGAACTCCGAGAGCAGGCGCTCACCGATGACCAGGTGACCCAGCAGACGCCCCTCTTCGGTCAGGCCGATCTCCGCCCCATAGGTGAACTCCCGCGTGCGGCCGAGGTCATGGACCAGGGCGGCGGTGAGCAGCAGGTCGGAGTTCAGGCGCGGGTGCAGTTGACAGACCTCGTGGGCCAGCGTGGCCACCGCGACGGTGTGCTCGAGCAGGCCCCCGAGGTAGGCATGGTGGCCCGAGCGCGTGCACGGGGCTCGGCGCCACGCCGCGCGCAACGAGGAGTCGGCCAACAGGCGCTCCAGGAGCGAACTGTAGCCACGATCGTAGACCTCCCCGGCCAGGTGCTCCAGGAAGCCGTCGAGCTCATCCAGGTCGCGGTAGGCGGTGGGCAGGAAGCGCTCGGGGGCCACGTCCGCCGACGGCGGGACGGCGGCGATGTCGACTACCTCGACGACCAGCTCATCGCGGAAGCGCTCCACGCGCCCGGACACGCGCACTATTTCGCCCCGCTCAAACCGCCCCCCAGGGCATCGGCGTTCTGAAACGCCCGTGCGGCCACCGCGCCCGAGCGGTCGCGCAGCTCGAGGACCAGATACGGCGAGCCGTTGCGGGTCATCAGGCGGTCTTTGCGGCTGCACGCGAACACGCCGACCACGTCCTGGCCCGCCCGCAGGGAGCTGACCCCGGCCACGGTCGGATCGGAGGCACGGGCGGAACCCACGCTCGGATCGGAGGCACGGGCGGCAGCCACGGTCGGATCGGAGGCATGGGCCGAAGCCACGGTCGGATCGGAAGTGCTCATCGGCCCATCATGTACGGTGAGTCGGATGCAGCCGCTGCAATGGGAGCACCGTCCTGATGGCCTGCGCGCTCCCGCCCTGATCTGTGCCTTCAAGGGTTGGAACGATGCCGCCGACGCCGCCTCCAGCGCCATCGAGTACGTCGGCTCGGCCCTCAACGCGCGGCGCTTTGCCACCATCGACCCGGAGGAGTTCTACGACTTTCAGGCCACCCGTCCGCGGGTCAAGATGGTCGAGGGACAGGCCCGGGAAATCGTGTGGCCGGCGGTGGAGCTCTACGAAGCCCGCGTGCCGCGCGCCCCGCGCGACCTGATCCTGCTCGCCGGCAGCGAGCCGTCGTTTCGGTGGCGCAGCTTCAGCAAGCTCGTCATTGAGCTGGCCGAGGCGCTGGGTACGCAGCTGGTGGTCACCCTCGGTGCCCTGCTGGCTGACGTCCCCCATACCCGCGCGATCTCGGTCACCGGTCTGACCTCGGACCCCGCGCTGGTGGCGCGGCTCGGGCTTGCTCCCTCCTCCTATGAGGGGCCGACCGGGATCGTCGGCATCCTCCACGCCGCCTGCCAGCAGGCCGGGCTGCCGTCGGCCAGCCTGTGGGCGGCGGTGCCGCACTACATCGCTGCCACTCCGAACCCCAAGGCAGCGCTGGCCCTGGTGCGCAAGCTCGAGGGCCTGGTCGGTGTGGCCGTCGACGGCTCAGAGCTCGAGGTGGCGTCCGCCGACTACGAGCGTCAAGTCAACGTCGCCGTGCAGAGCGACCCCGACGTGCAGGCGTTCGTGGAGCGCCTGGAGCAGGCCAACAGCGAGACCGACGACGTACCGGGTTCACTGCCCTCGGGCGAGACGATCGCCCGCGACCTGCAGCGCTTCCTGCGCCAGCGCGGGGGCGAGGCGGGCGGCCCGGGCTAACCCCAGGCTCGCGCCACGCAGCCCGCCCGGGCTCACCCCGGCTCGCGCTGCGAAAGACGCTTCAGCGCTCGGCCGCCGGGCAGACCAGACGGTAATCGCACAGCGAGCACACCCCATAGGAAGGCGTGGGCTCAAAGCCCTGGGACTGGATGCCCTCGGCCACCTCTGTGGCGACCTCGGTGATCCAGTCACTGCGATCCGCCACCGCGCTGGGCACAGCGACCTTCTGGTCGTCGAGCAGGTAGTAATAGGCCTGGCGCGAGGCGTCAAGCTGCCACGCCTCCCGCGCCCCCACCGCATACAGCGACAGCTGTACGTCGTCGGCGAGCTGATCGGCGCGCTTGGGCCGCCCGGTCTTGTAGTCGATCAGCTCATACTCGCCCCCTGGCAGGCGGTCCACGCGGTCCACGCGACCTCGCAGCATGTGGCGGCCGAGCTTGAACTGAAACGAGCGCTCAAACCACACCGGCTCGGTGTCCTCAGATTGAAAGCGCTCGAGGTACCGCGTCAGGGCCGAGCTGGCCTTGCCGCGTAGCTGGCGCTCCTCCTCGGAGTCCCCGAAGCCGCCACGCCGCCAGCCTGCGTCGAGCAGGCCCAGCAGCTCGGGCAACGTGGAGGCGTCCCGAGCGTGGAAGCGCTCGAGCACCTGATGGACGAGGATCCCGAAGCGCTGGTGCAGGGTCGGTTCCTGGGGAATGCGAAACACCCGCGCGAACTTGTACTTCAGCGGGCACGTCCGGTAGGTGTCGATATCGGACGCCGACAGGACCACGCCCTCACCCCGACGGGGCAGGAACGGCTCCAGCGAGGGCTCGTCACGAGCCACGACGGCTTGCGCGCGGCGGCGGGCATCGCGCTCGGCGTCCAGCAGATAGTCGTCCAGCGCCGAGGAGCTGAAGATCTCGCGCTGCTCGGAGGTGACCGCCTGGAGGATGCGCGAGTTCACGTCACGCAGTGACTCAGCCACGCTCTGACCCTCGGGGCGGGCGATCAGGGCGGCCAGCTTGAGCAGCTCGAGATACCGCACGACGGCGTGAGTGACGTCGAGATCGGTGTCAAAGCGCAGCTCGCTGAGCCGCCCGCCCGCCCGGGCGGTCCCGGCCAGCAGCTCATCGCACATCAGGCGGTAGGTGGAGTGAAGGGCCTCGGCCGGGCCGAATAGCTCCTCCTCCTTCTCCACCCAGACGGCTCCGAGCTGGACTGCGACGGCCTCGAGAGTCGGCCCCGGGCGATGAGTGCCCCCCCGGTCATCGCTCCGCGGGTAGGCCAGCACCAGCCGCCGGCGCGCTCGGCTCAGGGCCACGTACATGGTCTGGTGCAGGGCAAGCTGATGGTTGGCCTCAGAGTCGGCGGGCAGCGTCTCGCGCAACAGCGCATCAGGAATCGCCTCGGGCACCGGAGCGGTCAGCCCCGCATGCAGGCCGATCGCGTACACGTGGTCGACCTCCAGGCCGCCCGCGGCCGCCAGGCTGAGGATCTGGACAGCGGCCGGGCGGGTCAGGTCCGGCTCCTCCTGCTCGCGCAGGCCGAAGTCGGCCACCGCGGCGACCGAGCGGGCGAACTCCCTCGGCGTGGCCTGGGGCGCCCGGCGGACGAAGGTGGCGGCCAACTCGCCGAAATCGGCCAGCGCCCGCAGGCGCTCGACCACGTCGGGCTGGGCGGCGAAGAACTGCTGGCGGCGCAGGCCCAGGCGGTCGATCAGCCGGTGCACGTACAGGTCGGGGCGGATCGTGTCGATCGTCGACAGCCCCGAGCGGTAGAGCTTGAGAAACACGCGGACGCGCTCCCGCGCCTCGGGAGGGACTTGCGGGGACTCGGTGGCCGCGGCCAGGGCCGCCACCATGTCCAGCTTGCGCCGGCGCGCAATCTGAGTGCAGCGCGCGATGTCGACCGAGCGCAGCTCGATCGGCGGCCGGGCCAGGGCCCGGACCACCGCCGCGGCGTCGGTCGGGTCGGCCAGCAGGCGCAGCCAGGCCAGCACGTCACGAATCTCGGCGCGCTGAAAGAAGACGGCCTCACCGACCAGGCGATGCGCGACGGCGCGTTCGTCCAGGGCCACTCCTACCGCCTGGCCCTCGTGGGTCACGTCGGCCACCAGCACGGCGATCCGGCCCGCCGCCACCCCGTCGCGCGTGACCAGGCGCTCGATGTCCACGGCCACCGCCTGGGCCTGGGAGCGCTCGTTGGCACACCGCCACAGCTCGACCTCGCCTCCGGCGGCTGCGGTCAGACCGTCAAACGCCTCCGTGTCCCCGCCGGGGGTGAGGGCCGCGGTGGCCGCGCGCCACACGCGCTCCGGGCAGCGACGACTCCGCGCCAGCTCGAGCACCTCGGCGTCGGGGCCCTCGAAACCGGCCAGCCGCACGGCGCCGGCACCGCGAAAGCGCCGCACACCGCCCCACGGGTCCCCGGCCACGGTCATCCCGGGCTCCCCCACCTCCAGGGCCAGCGCGGCCGGCGCCAGGTCCAGCTCCTGGGCGTCATCTACGAGCAGATGGTCAAAGCGCCTAGCCAGAGTGGGCTGGCGCCGGGCGAGGGAGATGGCGTGGGAGACCAGATCACCGGCGTCCCGGGCGCCCGACTCAGACAGCATCCGTTCGTGGGTGCGGTAGATGTCGGCGAACTCACGCTCCCGGCTGCCCTGGGCAGAATCGGCCGGCAACGACTGGGCCCAGCGCAGGTACTCCTCCGGCGTGATCAGCTCGGCCTTGAGACGATCGATTCGGCGTACGAAGCTGCCCAGCAGCGAGTTCCGGCGCCCGCCGAAGTCGTGGTGAGCCAGGGACAGCTCATCAATCCGCTCGACCAGCATGGCCAGTCGATCTCCGGCGCTGAGCTCGACGGGGAGCGGATCAGCGCCGCTGGCGACCGGGCTGAGGACCAGCGCAGCGAGCTGGGACGGGGTGAGCACGTGCAGCTCCTCATAGGCGATCGAGAGCGCGGTCTCCAGCCGTTCCCGGGAGGCGGCCGCCCGGGCTGCCGTGGGAACGACGAGGCCGATGCGCTCCGGGGCGGCGCCGTCTCCGATCAGCCACCGCAGGCGGGTTTCGATCACGCGCGTCTTGCCCGTCCCCGCGGCCCCCCGCACGATCAGCCGCCGGCCACGGTGAGTGATGGCCTGGCGCTGGATCGGGTCCAGGCCGTCGAGCAGCTGCTCACCGCGGCCGGGGCCCGAAATCAGATCCAGCCTGGCGTGTGACCTCTCCCCTGCGTGCTGCGCGCTCACCGTCTGACAGCATAGGTCGCCGATGGCGTTCACTTCCACGGCACTTCAGGCGGACTGGCTCGGAGCTTGCCGCCGGGCGGTGGGGTCACTGGAGGAGCTGCTGGCGGACGCCCCGTCGACCGATCAGCGAGCGCGTGAGACGGGCACTCGGGGCAGTGGCGGGGACCGTACGCTGGTCATCGACGCCGACGCCGAGTCGCTGGTGGTGGCCGAGCTGGATGCCCTCCACGCCCAGGGTCACCGCTTCCACGCGGTGTCGGAGGAGCGCGGGGAGATCGACTACGGAGACGCGGGCGTGCGGGTGATCGTCGATCCGATCGACGGCAGCCTCAACGCCAAGCGAGGCGCGCTGCACTACGCGCTGTCAGTGGCCGTGGCCGACGGCGCCACTGAGAAGGACGTGGCCTTCGGGTTCGTGCATGACTTCGGCGCCGGGGAGCAGTGGTGGGCCTACCGCGGCGGGGGAGCCTTTTGCAACGGAGAGCCGCTTGATCCCCGCACCCCCGAGCGCCGCTCGCCCGACGGGCTCCTGGAGCTGGTCGGCATCGAGTCCGCTGATCCGCGCTGGGTGGCCGCGGGCATCGACGGCCTGCAGGCCTGCGCCCATCGCCTGCGCGCGATGGGCACGATCGCCAGCACGCTGTGCCAGGTGGCGGCGGCCCGCTTTGACGGCATGGTCACGATGAGCTCCGCGCGGGGGGTGGATGCCGCCGCCGGCCAGCTGATCGTCCGTGAGGCCGGTGGCCTGATCAACTTCACCGCCTTTAAGGATCCCCTCGGCGCGCCGCTGGACGCCACCCCGAGCTCTCCGCTGGTGGCCGCGCGCTCGCAGCGGGGGCTGCGCGAGCTCGAGCAGGTGCACGCGTGATCGACTGGATCCTGGCCGAGAAGATCGCCAGCTACGTGGCCGGCACCGGCGACGCGCCGGCACCACGCGCTGATCTGAACGCCCTGGCCGCGGAATCCGAGCGCCGGGTGACCGCCTACACGGGACTGTCGCCGACGCGGCCTCTGCCGCCGCCGGAGGGGATCGGGCGCCGCGAGTGGATCCAGACCAACATCAAGGCCATGCGCGCGCTCCTGGACCCGGTGCTTGACCGGGCCAGCGGGACGCTGTCGGGCCCCCTGCGTCCCGCCATGCAGCTGATGCTCGGGTTCGTCGTCACGACCGAGGTGGCGGTCGTCCTGGGCTACCTGGCCCAGCGCGTCCTGGGCCAATATGAGCTCGTGCTGCTGGACGAGAGCACCGAGGAGATGCCGCCCCGGCTGCTGTTCGTGCTGCCCAACCTGGGTCAGGCGGTGGAGAACTTCGGTGCCCAGGAGGGCGAGTTCATGACCTGGGTCGCCCTGCACGAGGTGACCCACGCGGTCCAGTTCACCGGCGTCCCCTGGCTGCACGGCCACCTCGCCGGCCTGGTCGGTGAGCTGCTCTCCAAAGCCGAGCTGCGCATGGATGGGTCACGCAAGCTGCGCCTGCCCTCCGCCGAGCAAGCCCGCCATGCCCTGAGCGCGCTGCGCAGCGGCGACCTGGTGTCGCTGTTCACCAGCCGGGCCGAGCGTGAGACCTTCGATCGCGTGCAGGCCGTGATGGCCGTAGTCGAGGGCCACGCCGAGCACGTCATGGATGCGGTGGCCCCGGACCTCCTGCCCTCTCTGCCCAAGCTGCGCGAGGCGCTGGATCGCCGCCGCAAGTCCCAGTCGGGCCTCTCGCGTCTGTTTGCCAAGCTGCTGGGGCTCGAGCTCAAGCTGCGCCAGTACGAGCAGGGCAAGGCGTTCTGTGACGCGGTCGTCCAGCGCGCCGGGACAACGGGCCTTGCCCACGTGTTCAGCGGACCCGAGGCCCTGCCGTCGCTGGCCGAGCTGCGCGAGCCCGACACATGGCTGCGCCGGGTCGGACTCGACGGCGGCCTGCCCGAGCGCGCAAGCGCTTAGCCGCCCCGGTTAGCGGCCGTTCTCGACCGCGTACAACCGCCACTCATCCTCGACGCCGCGCAGCGCGTGGGCCCCGCGATCAGAGAAGCGCAGCCCCGACCCGACGACGAGATCCTTGACCGTGCTCGAGGCCAGCACCTCCCCGGGTCCGGCCTCGCCCATCACCCGAGCCGCGATGTGCACGGCTATCCCGGCTACGTCGTCCTCGCGCAGCTCGGCCTCGCCGGCGTGCACGCCCGCCCGGACCGTGAGGCCCAGGGCGTCGACCCGATGCACGATCTCCGCGGCGCAGCTGACCGCGCGGGCCGGCCCGTCGAAGGTGGCCAGAAAGCCGTCGCCGCTGGTCTTGACCTCATGGCCGCGCCAGCGCCGCAGAGCCTCGCGGACGACGCGATTGTGCTCGGCCAGCCGGTCACGCCAGCGAGCGTCCCCGAGCGCCGACAGCTGCTTGGTCGAGTCCACGATGTCGGTGAACAGCACCGTGGCCAGCACACGATCTATCGTCGGCGCCGAGCGCCGGCCGGTGAGGAACTCCTCGAGCTCGGCCAGGAACGGCGCGTCGGTCCAGCCGTAGGCGTCCTCGCTGGGGTATTCGACGAACCGCGCGCCGGGAATCAGCTCCGCCACCTCGCGCCCGTACTGCACCGGGACGACGCGATCGCCGGTGGCGTGGCAGACCAGCGTGGGCACGCGGATCGTGCCCAGGACCTCACGCAGGTTGGTCTGCAGGCTCATCTCCATCAGCCGGCGGGCGGTACCGGGGCTGAGGGCCGAGCGCTGCATCCGCCCCCACCACTTCACGAAGTCCGGGTCGTCGGCCTGGCTGGGGGCATAGAGTGAGACCAGCGAGCCGTCGCCCCAGCCGTCCTCGATCGCCTCCAGCACCTGCTCGCGCGCCTGGTCGGCCATCCAGTGATGTCCGTCGGCGGCCACGCCGGACAGGACCAGCGAACTGACCATGTCCGGGTAGGTGGCGGCGAACATGGCCGACAGGCCGAGGTCGCCGCCACCGATGATCGCCGTGCGCTGGGATCCGACCGCGGCCAGCACCGCCCGCATGTCGTCGACCTGCTGCTCGAGCGTCGGCGGCTCGCCGGTCGCGTCCGAGAGCCCCGTGCCGCGGCGGTCGAACATGATCAAGCGCCCGAGCTCCGACATCCGCCGGAACGTCCGGGCGGTTCCCGGCTCCTCCCACATGATCTCCAGGTGCGAGGCGGGGCCGGTGATCACGACCAGGTCGCAGGGCCCCTCCCCCAGCACCTGATAGGCGATGCTGGCCTCACCGCTGTGCGCATATCGAGTGATGGGTGCGCTCATCAGCCTCCAATGTGGCCCAAGTTCGATCTACGAGCAATGTAACCGCATGGGCGCTGCCGTGTACAAACATGTGTTCGATAAATTCACAGCGAACCCCTGAAATCTCCATTCGACGGAGGCGAGAGCAAAACTATGGCTACCACCAGCACCACCCGCGGCCAGAAGGCCGCCGCAACCCGCAAGCGCAACGCCGCGCGCAAGTCGGCGACGGCCACCAAGGCCGGCGCCACCCGTACCGCGCGCAGCACCAAGAGCAGCGCGCGCCGTACCAACGCCCGCCGCACGGCCAAGACCGCCGAGACGACCGCCCGCCGCGCTTCCAGCGCGACCAAGGCCGAGTCCAAGGTCCGCGTCACCCAAGCTCAGCAGATTGCCGAGCGCGCCGTGCTCGTGCCCGTTGGCGCCAGCCTGCTCGCCCGCGACAACCTTGTCTCGAGCGTCAAGGGACTGGCCAACCGCTACCGCACGCGTGCTTCGGTGCAGCGGGAGCTGAAGCGCTACGAGCGTCGCGGGACCACCGCGCGCAATCGCGTAGAGCGCCAGGTCCGCCGGACGCGGACCAAGGTCGAGCGTGAGCTGCGTCAGCGGCGCAGCAGCGTCGAGCGCACGGTCAAGCGTGAGGCCCACACGGCCCGCCGTGACTTCGAGCGGCAGTCCGGATCGGTGGCTTCCAAGGCCGAGCGGTTCGTCGCCGGCGCCACGGAGCGCATCCCCGGCTAGCCGTTGTCCTTCCCCCGCTCGGTGCCCCGGAGAGCACCGTGAGCGGGTCAGGTTCGCCGGCCTCATATTTCGCCGGCGAATGAAGCACCCTCTCCTCCCTCAACCGCCGGGGCGTCACGAAAGTGGCGCCCCGTCGGTCCTTAAGGGCTCGTCACCGGGTAGCTTCTGAAAGCCGTGGAGCTGTGCTTGATGATCGAAGGCCAGGAAGACGTGGCCTGGGAGCAATGGCTGGCCATCGCCCAGGCCTGCGAGGACCACGGCGTTCCCACCCTGTTTCGCTCTGACCACTACATGAACCTGGACGGTCAGCACCCCGAGCGGGGCAGCCTGGACGCCTGGGGCACCCTATGCGCGCTGGCGGCCGTGACCAGCCGGCTGCGCCTGGGCACGATGGTCTCGCCGGCCACCTTCCGCCATCCCTCGCAGCTGGCCAAGCTGGTGGTGACCGCCGACCACGTCAGCGGCGGGCGCATCGAGCTGGGGCTGGGCGCCGGCTGGCACGAGCGCGAGCACGCCGCCCACGGCTTTCCCTTCGCCGACACGCGGACCCGGATGGACGTGCTGGAGGAGCAGCTCCAGGTGGTCCTGGGCAACTGGGGAACCGAGCCGTTCTCCTTCGACGGGCGCCACTACACCCTGAGCGAGCTCGATGCCCAACCCAAGCCGGTCCAGCGAGCACATCCTCCGCTGATCATGGGCGGGACGGCCGGCCCGCGCAGCGCGAGGTTGGCGGCCCGCTACGCCGATGAGTACAACACTGTGTTTCCCACCGTCGACGACGTGCGCGAGCGGCGCGAACGGGTGGCGCGGGCGTGTGAACAGGCGGGCCGAGAGATGCTGCCGTTCTCGATCATGACCGGGGTGCTGGTGGGCAGCGACGAGTCAGAGCTGCGCGGACGAGCTCAGCGCCTGGGCGAGAAGATGGGCGCCGATCCTCAGACCCTGGTGAGCGACCCGCCACCCGGATGGATCGTCGGAACCCTGGATCAGGCCACCGAGCAGCTATTCGCGCTGGGCGAGGCCGGCGTGGACCGCGTAATGTGCCAGCAGCTCGTCCACGACGACCTGGAGGCCGTGGCGCTGCTGGGCGAGGAGCTCGCGCCCCGGGTGCGCTAAGCGGCGCTCGTGCCGCCCCAGTCCTCGGGGGCCACGTCGGCGATCGACTGCGAAAACGTCCAGTGGTGGCCGCCGAGGTCGATCGCGTTGTACTGGCGCTCGCCGTAGGGGAAGTCCTGGGGCGCGTGCAGGATCTGCGCCCCGCAGTCTCGCGAGCGCTCGAAGTGCTGCTCGATGTCGGTCACGCGAACCATCACCGAGTGGCTGATCGGGCCGTCGGGCGCCGGCGCGAGACGCCTGCCCTGGTCGGGCTCGCCCGGGCCATTGGCGCGCGAGTCGCCGATCATCAGCGCTCCCCCGTCGAGCTCGAGCTGGGCGCGATGGCTGCCGGCCCGCCAGCGCTCGGTGAATCCGAACACCCGGCACAGCCACTCACAGGCTTCGTCGACGTCGTCGTAGACCAGCACGGGCATCACGGTTGCCCCGGGCATGGTGCGGTTCTCGATCATCGGCGGTCATCATCTCGCACCCGCGGCCGCGGGGCCAGCTCAGAGAGCCCCAGGGCGTCTGCTTGAATGAATCTCATGCCGACCAGAGACCAAGTGACGCAGGCCCTGCGGGCCGTCATCGACCCCGAGCTGCGGCGGGACATCGTCGAGCTTGAGATGGTGCGCTCGATCGATATTCACGCCAACGGGGTGATCGACGTGATGGTCTCGCTGACCACCGCCGGATGCCCGATCCGCAGCCACTTCCAGACCGGCGTGGCCGAGGCGGTCCGAGGGCTGGACGGCGTCTCCGCGGTCAACGTGAGCTTCGACGTACTGTCTGACTCAGAGAAGGCGACCCTGGGCCGCAAGCTGGGCCGCGGTGCCCTCCCCGAGGGGGCCCTGGCGCAGGTCTCAAACGTGATCTGCATCGGCTCGGGCAAGGGCGGCGTCGGCAAGTCCAGCGTCACGGCCAACCTGGCCGCCGCCCTGTCGGCCAACGGCAAGCGCGTCGGCGTGCTCGATGCCGACGTCTGGGGCTACTCCCAGCCGCGGATGCTGGGTGTGGGCTCAGAGCGCCCGCGGGTCAATGAGCACCGCAAGCTGATCCCGATCGACGCCCACGACGGCATCCGCGTGATGTCGATCGGCTTCTTCGTCGAGCAGGACGCCGCCGTGGTGTGGCGCGGTCCGATGCTCCACAAGGCGCTGCAGCAGTTCCTGGAGGATGTCGACTGGGGGCAGCTGGACTACCTGCTCATCGACCTGCCTCCGGGCACCGGCGACGTCTCCATGACGCTGGCTCAGCTGCTGCCCCAGGCCAAGTTCCTGCTCGTGACCACGCCGCAGCCGGTGGCCCAGAAGGTGGCCGCGCGGTCGGCCGAGATGGCGACCAAGCTCAAGCTCGAGATCGCCGGCGTGATCGAGAACATGTCGGGCTTTCAGACCCCTGGGGGCGAGCGCTTCCAGATCTTCGGCGAGGGCGGCGGTCAGCTGCTGGCCGAGGAGCTCGAGGTGCCGCTGCTGGCCAAGATCCCGCTGACCATGGCCCTGCGTCAGCAGTCAGACTCCGGCCTGCCGCTGGTCTTCTCAGACCCCGACGACCCGGCCGCCCAGGCGCTCAGCCAGGCCGCACGCGGGCTGATCGCGCTGTCGCCGGTGGCCCTGCCGGTGATGCAGGAGCCCGCCCCGGCCGCGGCGCCCAAGCCCCCGGCCGGGATGTCATTGCCGATGGCCTGACCCCACTCTCTGCGCACACCCCGCCGCGGTTTGCGAGGTGTGCGCTCAGGGCCGCGGTTTCCGGGCTGTTCGGCGCACACCTCTTGCGCACCGCCGAGGTGTGCGCGGACGACCAGCTGAAGGTGCTGTCGGGTGGGTGCATGCACCCACC
>JALYZQ010000222.1 GCA_030948805.1 Actinomycetota bacterium
CCATATCGCTGAGCAAGACCATGATTCCCATCGCCATCCCCCATATCACGACGATCGGCCCAAAGTGCTTGATCGGAGGGATGGTGACGCCGAGGATTCGCCGCCCACCGGTCACCAGGACCTGGCGGGTGTCTCGCAGGTAGCTGGCCAGGAAGATGACCAGGCCGATCTTGGCGAACTCAGTGGGCTGAAAGATGAACACGCCGGGGATGCGGACACCCAGGTAGGCGCCGTTGACCTGAGATCCGATGCCGGGCAGGCGGGGTAACAACAGCAGGCCCAGGGACACGGCGACGATCGTGTAGCGGTAGCGCTCGAGCTTGCGGTAGTCACGAAAGGCGATGATCGTGACCACGAACAGGACCAGGCCGAACACGAACCACTGCGCCTGCTGGCGGGCCAGCGTGGCGTCGATCCGGTAGACCATCACGATCCCGAAGCTGGCCAGCAGCGCGATCAGCGGGAACATGTAGGGATCGGCGTGGGGAAGGGTCATGCGGATAAAGATGTGTGCGCCCAGGCAGAGCCCGAGGAACACGGCTCCATAGGTCAGTGAGATGTTGCTGAGCTGGTTGGAGCGCTGGATGAAGACTCCGGCAAAGCCGGCGGTGACCAGCAGCGACGCTGGGATCAGTCCGAACAGCTCTCGGTTACGCGCGCTCATCGGGCCAGCTGGCCGAGCTCGGCCGCATGGACGAGGCTGATCGCGTCGGACTGCGAGCGCAGCTGGTTGTTGAGCAGTTGCCTGCGGCGCGGCGCGGGGATGTGCGGCGCCGGGACGCCGGAGACGTAGTAGGACTCATAGAGATGGAGGCCCAGGGGGAGGTCGTAGGGCAGTCCCCGGTACACGGTCACGATGCCCTGGCCGTTGGTGGAGATGAAGAACAGCTGCCGGGTCGCCAGGTAGCCGCCTCCGCCGATCAGGAAGACCAGGATCACGATCGTCACGAGGGCCGCGATCGGGGTGGCCAAGCGTCGCGGGCGCCGGGAACGGGGGCCAGGACCGGTCGCGACCGGTCGCGGGGGCCGCGCCGTAGGAGCCCTCGGCGTCGGGGCCCTGGTGGCGCCATCGCCCCGCGGCGGCTCCCCCGCCGACATGCCGACCATGGTCGGCGCGTCGCCGGTGCCCGGAGTGCCGTCGTCGACCTCCTCAAGGCGAAACAGGACTACCGTGATGTTGTCCCGGCCACCGGCCTCGTTGGCCTCCACAACCAGGCGCTCGGCCGCCCGGTCCAGGTCACCGCCGGCCCGCAGGATCTCGGCGATCTTCTTCTCACTGATCATCGAGGTGAGGCCATCGCTGCACAGCAGCACCACGTCCCCGGCCCGGGCGGCGTGAGTGCGCGTGTCCACCTCGACCTGAGGATCGACGCCCAGCGCCCGCGTGATGATCGAACGCTGGGGGTGCTCGGCCGCCTGCTCCTCGGTCAACTTTCCCTTGCGCAACAGCTCCTCGACCAGCGTGTGGTCCTGGGTCAGGCGCCCCAGCTCGCCGTCGCGAAACAGGTAGGCCCGGCTGTCGCCGACGTGGGCCACCGCGAGTGCCGCGTCGTCGACGTAGACGGCCGTGAGGGTGGTGCCCATGCCGGCCCGCTCGTGCTCAGTGCGCGAGATCTCATAGATGCGGCGGTTGGCGTCCTGGGCCCGGCCGGCCAGACGCTCCTCGGGGCTTCCCTGGTCGGGCAGGCCGGCCTGGAACGCCTCGACCGCGAGCTTGGACGCCACCTCGCCGGCCTGTGCGCCGCCCATCCCGTCGGCGACCACGAACAGCGGCGCGCGGGCAAACGCGCTGTCCTCGTTGTCGCGGCGCTGGCGGCCGGTGTCGGTCTTCCAGGTCGTGTGGGCTGCTCGGAGCATTTACGCGGGCTCGCTGGTCTTCGCCTTCACTGCAGGTAGGAGAACTCGGAGTCGCCGATGCGGATTCGGTCTCCGTCGTGCAGCGGCTGCGGGCCGTCCAGAGCCTGTTCGTTCAGGTAGGTCCCATTGGTGGAGCCGAGGTCCTCCAGGACCACGACTTGCCCCTCCCGCGAGATGCGCGCATGCCGGGAGGAGGCGAAGGGATCCTCGAGATGAATCTCGACGTCACCGCGGCCGAGCGTAGCGCCGTCGGCCAGGTCATAGGCAACCCCGCTCTCGTGTCCGGCCGCATGCTCGACGAGGAGGCGGGGCTCGAACTCCTCCACGCCGCCCAGGCCCGAGGCGGCGTCGTACATGCCGGTGGCGTCTGACGGCGCTTGGCGGTCACTCTGGACGACGCCTCCGCGACCCCGGCGCAGATCGCGCATCGAGCTCCAGGCGACCCACATGAGGAACAGGTACAGGACGACCAGGAAGCCGAATTTGAGGCCGACGGACACAGGCTCGAGCACGGGAGCTGAACCCTCTCTATTCCAGCTCGAAGGTGATCCGCGACGTTCCCAGCTCGATCTCGTCCCCGGGCTTGAGGACCTCGGAGCCCTGGACGCGGCGGCCGTTGAGCCGCGAGCCGTTGGTGGAACCCAGATCATTGAGCACCCAAGACCCGCCTCGCGGCCTCACCTCGGCATGGGTGCGCGACACGTTGGGATCATCGATCATCACGTCACACTGGCGACTGCGACCCATCGTGGCGCCCGAGGACCCGACCACGACGCGGCGGCCGTCGGTGATCAGCAAGGCCGTGTCCTGCCGGGCCCGCGCGCGCTCCTCCAGCGGCTCTACGACGCGACCGGCCGTGCTGTAGACCATGGTGCGCCCGGACGGCGGCTCCGGGCCCTGGCCGCCCGCTTCATCACGCTCGTGCTCGGGGGAGACGACTCGAGTTTGAATCCCGAACTCGCCCAGCCCCAGGCGGTCGTCGGTCTCGAACTCCACCACCGGGCGCGACATCAGGGCCAGCTGCTCGCGACGCGCGTGCTCGAGCAGATGGCCGGCCAGCTCGCCGGTCAGCGCGTCCTCGTAGTCGGCGAAGCGCTCCCGGTCTCGAGGGGAGAGAAACACGCGGTACTCGTTGGGCACGTAGGTACGCGACACCGACAGGGATTTGTGCTCCTCCATCTCCCGGGCCAGCTTGCGGGCGATCTCCACCGGCCGTACCTCAGAGCGAAAGGCACGGCTGAACGTGCCTTCGACGAGGCCAGCGATCTTGCTCTCGATGCTTCTGAGCACACTCATAGGGACGCCCCAGGGGGCTGGTCCATGCTACGGAAAATGTCCCCGGGAGCCACTTGGGACACGACCGCGCCACAGCTGGGGCCAAGCCGGCACCAGCGCGGCGATCGCTCCGATCACCGCTCCCAACACGGCGCCGGCGGCCGTGGGCGAGCCGTCGGACCCGTGGGCGAGCGTGATCGCGGCCGTTGCCGTCGAAACCACCGTCGCCGACCACACGACGACCGCGGCGACGTCGACAGCCAGGGAGCGCCCCCGCACGATCCAGGGCAATACGGCTGCGGCCACGGCCCAGACCACGGCTGGGGCCAGCGCACCGGACCGGACCAGTCCGACCAGCACCTGGGTCCAGGTGGCGCTGAGCGAACCATCCCAGGCGGCCGTCGGAGATCCAGGCAGCCAGTTCAGATACAGCCCGTGGCCGGCCAGCGGGCCGGCGAGCAGGAGCCAGATCCATCCCGAAGCGCCCAGCGCGGCGCGGCGCCAGGCCGATCCCGCCCGCCCCGCCACCGCCGGCCAGGCTCCAGCCACTCCGGCCACGCCCAGGGCGATCGCCGCGCCGGCCAGCGGCCAGGTGGTCGCCCGCCAGGGCACGAGCACGCATGGGACCAGCGCCGCGAGCACGATCAGG
>JALYZQ010000223.1 GCA_030948805.1 Actinomycetota bacterium
CCATATCGCCGGTGACAACACCCGGCGCGGGGCGCACCAGCAGGTCCTGAAACTGCCAGCGGCGTAGATGCACCAGGGCCGGGCCGCTGCCCCCCGGCACCGTGAACAAGCTCACGAACCCGAGCCCGTTGACGTACCACGACACCGTGGCGTCCAAGTCCAACACAAGCAGGGTTGCGAACATTGGCATTCCGTAGATCGCCCGGCTGATCCCCGGCGCGCGGGCACCCGGTGCTGGGGCAGGGACCGGAGATTGAACATCGCTCATCAATCCATTGTCCAACCTCTCCCTAGGGCAGGGTCAAGGCGGCCAGCCGAATTTCGGTCACCGGAGGTCCGCAAGCGGATCCGTTTGGGGCACGGTCCTGGGCTCGTCGAGCCGTGCGGTTTGTCCCGCGCCCAGCGCGTTTGCTGTGGTGGAGTTAGACCGAAGTTCCCCCTGGTGCAGCGGGAACTTCGGGTTATACGGCCGCTCGGCCGAGCTCGGCTCGAGGACCACTACCGGGATCTCGCGGTCGGCCTTGGCCTGGAACTCGTCGTAGGGCGGTCATGATGCGCCACAGCTCGGGCTTCTCCTCGGTCGTGGCGACCCGCGCCCGAGCGGTGTGGTGGTCGGCCTTGACCTGCACGGCCACGATCGGCTCGTCTTGCGGGTTGAGGGAACCAGGGTGGATCGCCGCCGTTGTTGGAGGCCACCACGAGGTAGTCGTCTACCGCTTGGCATCCGGGTTGCGCCCGGGGGTGGTGAGCAGCAAGACCGTGGTGCCCTGCGAGTCGTGGCCTTGCGCGCCGTCGGTTTCGCGGTATCGGTCGGCGTGCTCGTGACCGAACCATGGGACACCCATCAGCTGATCTTCTGCGCCAGTTCGACGATGATCCCCGCCGGGCCGCGCACGTAGCAGAGCCAGTAGCTGTTCTCGTAGTTCTCCAACTCGCCGACCAGTTCGCCGCCCTGCGCTCGCAGGTCGGCGAGGGATGCCTCGATGTCGTCGACGGCGAAGAGGATGTGACGGATGCCTGGGGCGTTGGCCGGCGCTGGCCCGTCGTCGCCCTTGTATGAGGGCGAGCGGTACTTGGCCAGCTCGACCTTGTCGTTGCCATCGGGGGTCCGCAGTATCACGATATCCGCCTGCACGCCCTCGAGCCCGTTTATGCGGTCCACCGAGCGGCCCTCGACGGACGTCTCGCCCTCCAATTCGAGCCCGAGTGCGGCGAAGAACTCGGTCGCCGCCGCGAGGTCGTCGACGACGATGCCGATGTGCTCCAGGCGCTGGACGGTCATGAACGGCCTCCGGCCAGCTCCTGCGACGTGTCCTCGTCGTGCCTGCCTACCCACGATCCGATCCGATCCGGCCGTTTTTCGGTGATCTCGTGCGGGTTCATGATCTTCCTCTCTTTGGAGTCGGTGCAGCTACGGGTGGTGGTCCTGGGGTGCCGCTGTCCGGACCGAGGACGCTCAGCACGGCGCTTGAGCAGCAGATAGTTCGGCATCGTGCTCTCCGAGTGTCGTTGGCCGCGCCGCTCGCCCCCCTTCACCTGATGAGCGGAGCCGGTCAGCGCTTCTCGACATGGAACCACTCATTCAGCTCCCAGATCGTCGCGTAGGGGAACTCCAAAGGGAATCCGACGCCGAGCGATCGCTCACGACGTCCTCGCCGCAAACGATCGCCTTCGAGGGGAGAGCGTCCCGTAGACCCGCCCGCTGATCTATCCCGGGGCTGGGGTGTCAAACGGACACCTTCAGGCATCGAGCGAACTACGCGCGCTACGGCAAGAGCAGGTCTTCGGGGCGGCCCGCCCTCGCGCACTTGGTTCTCAGCTGCTGAAGCGGCGACGGCTCGCGCTTCGATGAGAGGGGCGGAGCGTTCCTGCAAGAGGGCGTCGCCCGCTGACATGGACGTCAGCGGAACTGGGCACGGACGGCGCCTCTCGCTCGGGTGCGCACTGAGCTGAGCCAGCGCTGGACGTGCCTCCGACGGAAATGTCCTCGAAACTTGCTGCACCCCATGTGCACCCTCAGCGACGGACGCACCCCAACCCGTGCGCCGCCGAGACAACCACGTCTTTGCAGGACTTCTCGGAAAATGGAGCTAGGGGGACTCGAACCCCCGACCTCCTGGGTGCGATCCAGGCGCTCTCCCAACTGAGCTATAGCCCCGTGCCGCGGCATGGGCCGCACGGTCGGTGCGTAGTTTAGCTCTGCGCACGGGACCCGCCCTTGCCACGGGATGTGCTGAGGAGGGCGCCTGGGGCTCGTGGGCGGGGCGAAATCCGCCGATACGCTCCTGAACCCCCAACGGTCCATGAGCTTTCGTGCACGTTTAACAACCTTCTTTCTCCTAATCGTCGTGATCCCCATGGGGGCGATGGGCCTCCTCGTCTTTCGTCTCATCAACGACAGCCAGCGGAGCAACGAAGTGGCCAGAGCCAACGGCGTGGCCAGCGTCGCCGACAGCGTCTACGAGCACGCGAGCCGTTCGGCCAGCGCTGACGCGCGTGCACTGGCCCGCGCGCTGGGGGGCACGGAAGGCCCTGCGCTTCGCGCCCGCGCTGTCGCGCTGGCCTCCAAGGCGGGGATCGTGCGCGTGACGGTGGTGGACGGCCGCCGCACCGTGCTCGACGTCGGCTCGCGATCCGCGGTGGCGCCGGGCACAGCCAGCCTCCAACCTCTGGGCCAGCGTCCGCCCCGTACGGTGACGATCTCCGCCCTGACCGCTGCCCAGTACGCCGGGCAGCTCAGCAGCCACGCGGTTCAGATCGTGGTCCGCCAGGGTTCTCGGACGCTCGGCTCAACGCTTCCCGCCGCTCGGGCCCGCGCATTCCGACGCTCCGGGCCGGTCCAACTCGCCGGCACTTCCTATCGATCAGTGACGCTGGGGCTCGGCGGGTTCCGCGGCGCCCGTGTGTCGGTCACCGTCCTCTCCGCAGCTTCGGCCACGGATGGTGCACCGGCTAGCGACAGGCTAGTGGCCGGCTTGTTCATCGTCGGCTTCTTGATCCTGGCCTTCGGCTTCTCCCTGCTCGCCTCGCGTGCATTGCAAGGTCAGCTGGCGGACTTTCTGGCCGCCGCACGCCGCCTGGCTCGGGGGGATTTCTCCTCTCCGGTGCCCACGAATGGCAATGATGAGTTCGCCGCCTTGGGGGACGAGTTCAACAACATGTCGCGGCAACTGGCCAACCGTCTCGATGAGCTCAAGAGCGAGCAGGTCCGCCTGCGCCGTTCCATCCGCCACATCGGTGACGCCTTCGCGGCCAATCTGGATCGTGAGGCTCTGCTCAGGCTCGCCCTGCGTACCGCGATGGACGCCACCGGATGTGACCGGGGTCGACTCAGCGCCCGTGAGCAGGCCGACGAGCCGCTGGCCGAGGTGGTGCGGTTCGGTCGGCTGGATGGGCTTGAGCCGGCAATCCAGGAGTCCGAGCGCGCAGCGCTCGACGACGACGGAACCGGTCAGGCCTGGACCAAGGAGCGGACCATGGCCACCGTGGCGCTGGGTTCGATCGCCGCCGGCGAGCCCACGCACGGTCTGATCACGGTGTGCCGAGCCGGAAGCAGCTTCACCGAAGACGACCTCGATCTGCTGCGCTCCCTGGCCGCTCGGGCCACCCTGGCGCTGGCCAACGTCAATCTCCACTTCGACGTTCAGCGTCAGGCCGTGACCGACGATCTGACCGGTCTGGCCACCCACGGCCACTTCCAGGAACTGCTGGGCATGGCCATGGAGGAGGTACGGCGCTACCGTTACCCGGTCGGCCTGGCGATGCTCGATATCGATGACTTCAAGTCGATCAACGATGTCTACGGTCACCTCCAGGGGGACGTCGTCCTGCGCCACGTGGCTGAGGTGCTTCGCGAGACATCACGTGATGCCGACGTGGCGGCCCGCTACGGCGGTGAGGAGCTGGCGCTGATCCTCCCCCACACAGATCTCGAGGGGACCTATGTGATCGCCGAACGCGCCCGTGAGGCCATACAGGCCCTCAAGGTTCCCTTGCTCGGCGGCGACGGAGCCCTTCAGATCACCGCCAGCGTGGGCGTCGCGTCCTCCTCCGCAGGTCACAAGGACGAGCTCATCGCCGCTGCCGATAACGCCCTCTATACAGCCAAACGAGGGGGCAAGAATCGGACTGTTAAGGCCGGGTCGGAGACCGCGACCGCACTCGGAGGCCGGTAGGCTTTGCGCCATGGGTCTCCTCGATGACGCGATCCGCGAGCACTTGGACCTCAAGCGGCGACGCGGTGCCGATCCGACTGAGGTCGAGCGCGACGAGCGCGAAGCCCTGGGGCCGGTGCGCCGGGCCCAGCCCTCGCAGGATGGTGAGGTCGACGACCAGCTCGAGCCCGCCGCCGACGTCGATGGCGACGAGCAGAGCTGGACCTATGAGGAGCCCGCGGACACCTCGGAAGCCCCGCTTGAGCCGCCGGCCGGACCTGAGACCGCGATCTATGAGCCGGAGTTCGACTCCGATCCCCGGACCGAGTCCGAGGAGCCCCACTCCGCCGACCCGGCGCCGAGTGATGACCAGCCGCCGCCGTCTGGCGCGGATCTTGAGCCCGATCACCTAGCCCCCAAGGCCGGGGGGGAGACCGTTCAGTACGACGTGGAAAGCGCGCGCGAACCGCGACCCGGGGCGCGCTCAGGACAGGCGCCCGAGGCCGATGAGGACGCTGAGGGAGAGGAGCTCCTGGAGGAGACACCCGAGTTTCTCCAGGACACACCGGACCACGATCGTCTGTGGTTCGAGCAGCGGCCGCCCAAGGATTTCGACTTCGACGGCTGAGCTGGGCGGCCGTACGGCCCATCCCATTCCGGGCATCTTTGACCCGGTTTTCGCTATTGACGACGGCTCTATGCTCGGCCTCCATTGTTCTTCCGTCAGGTTCTCCACCGCGACCTCGGCTGTGCCTCCTACGTGCTCGCCGACGACGGGAGAGGGGTTGTCGTGGACCCGCGCTGGGACGTCGAGGTGTATCTCGCGCTGGCCGCCACCGAGGACTTCGACATTGCTCACGTGCTTGATACCCACGACCATGCTGACCACGTCTCGGGCCGAGAGCGCCTGTCCGCGCTGACCGGCGCTGCCGTTCACCGCCCCGGTTCCGAGGGCGCCGAGGCGCTGGTCATACAGGTCGGGACGCTGCGCTTATGGACGCTCCCGACGCCCGGTCACCGGCCCGAGCACCGTGTCGTCGCGGTGGCCGACCTCAGCCGCAGCCCGGAGCCCTGGCTGGTGTTGAGCGGTGACTCCATCCTGGTCGGTGATCTCGCGCGGCCCGATCTCGCCTATGAGGCCAGTGAAGGGGCCCGGGCGCTGCACGGCACCGTGGCCCGGCTGCTCGAGCTCGGTGATCACGTCGAGATCTGGCCCGCCCACGTTGGTGGGTCACTATGCGGCGGGGCCGGTCTGAGCGGCAAGACCAGCTCGACCGTCGGCTTCGAGCGCTTGCACAATCCGCTGGCGCAGATGGGCCAGGCCGAGTTCGTCGCCGAACTGACCGGGAGCTTGTCCACGCGTCCGCCCAACATCGACCACGTCGTCGCGCTGAACCGTCAAACCCGGATGCCGGCGCCGGTCCCGCTGGAGCCAATCGACGAGGCTGAGCTGCAGCGCTTTCTGTCCGGCGCCGCAACGGTCCTCGATGGCCGGCCCCCGCACGAGTTCGACGCAGGCCATCTGGCCGGGGCCATCAACCTCCCGGTCAGCTCCCCTGGGGTGGGGACCCGGGCGGGATGGGCGCTGGGGCCTGATGAGGAGATCCTGATCATGGCTGCAAACGCCGAGGAGGCGTGGCAGATGGCCGGCGCGCTCCAAGCGGTCGGATTTCGCCGGCTGGCCGGGTACGCAGTTGCCGACCGGGGCGCCTGGGAG